>NZ_JAMLFW010000003.1 GCF_024256385.1 Anatilimnocola floriformis | reverse complement strand
ATTTTCGCGATATAGTGGACGGTTGTCAACTAAATGACATAATAAATACACCGCCATTGCGAACTAACTAACGATGCATCTCCTGAGACACTCAGCAAAACTATCTGCCAAGTAGAGGCACTCTAAGCTCCCAGCCCCTCACCCCAACCCTCTCCCCGGAGTACCGGGGCGAGGGAGTAAGAAGACGACTATGTCGCCGAATACTCCGTATTCGGTGGTGGCGGCCGAAAGCCGAGGCTCGCTGGAATCAGCGCCAGCGAAATTCCAGCAAGTTCGGCGAGTTGATTTCGCAGCGGCTTGTGATCCGCGGCGATGCACTCGCGCTTCCATGTCCGAACTTCCGTCCCCGCGCCGAAGCCGGAATTTCGCGGAGCTCATTCCTTGGGGAGTTGCTGTTTGACGCCAACCCATCGAATACGGAGTATTCGACGACGCTGTGCTCACACAATCTCGCGAATCACTTTACCTTCCACGAATGTCAGCCGTTCATTCCGGCCGAGGTGTGGATAGGTCAGCCGATGTTGGTCGAGACCAAGCTGATGGAGGATGGTCGTGTGGATGTCGCGGAAGTGGTACGGCTTGTCGACGGCCCGCAGGCCGATGTCGTCGGTCGCGCCGACGACATGGCCGCCGCGCACTCCGCCGCCGGCCAGCCACATGCTGAAGCCCAGGTTGTGATGGTCGCGCCCCTTGCCGGATTCCGCTTCGGGTGAACGGCCGAATTCGCCGCCCCAGAGGACGAGGGTGTCATCGAGCAAGCCGCGGCGTTTCAGATCGGTGAGCAACGCCGCGACCGGCTGATCGGTTTCGGCTGCCTTGCGGAGATGATTTTCCTCAATGTCGCCGTGGGCATCCCATTGCATGTTCCCCGGCCCACCGCCAGCCACGACGCAGACGAAGCGCACACCCTGCTCGACGAGTTTGCGCGCGAGCAGGCAGCGCCGGCCGTAGTCGTGCGTCGGCTCTTTTCCCACGCCGTACAGTTCGAGCGTTTCGTGCGTCTCTTGCGACAGGTCGAGCACTTCCGGCGCTTCGCTTTGCATTTTGAATGCCAGATCATAGGCATTGATCCGCGCGTGAAACTCTTCATCAGCAGGATCGAGCGTGGCGGTGTTCAGATCGCGAATGAGTTGGCCAGTCCTTCGTCGTGTCCCTGCCGCGACGTTCTTCGGCAAGTCAAGATTCAGCACCGGACGATCACCGGGGCGAAACATCGTCGGCTGGAGCGCGGCCGGCAGGAAGCCATGCATGTACATCGGCTGGCCCGCTTCGAGCGCGCCTTTCGGATCAGGCAGCACGACGTATGCCGGCAACGATTGCGTCTCGGCGCCGAGGCCGTACAAAATCCAACTTCCCATGCTGGGAAAGCCGGGCGTCAAGCGTCCGGAGAAAAGTTCGTACTGGGCAGCCGAGTGAACCACCATGTCGCCGTGACAAGAACGGATGACCGCGAGATCGTCGACGCACCGGGCTGTGTGCGGAAAGAGATCGGAGATCCAGGTGCCGCTGTCGCCGTACTGTTTAAACTTCCGCTGCGTGCCGAGGATCTTGGCGTCGCGATTGATGAACTGATATTTCGCTTCGCCAAACGCCGCCGGTCGCGGTTGGCCATCGAGCTTGTTGAGGAGCGGCTTGGGATCGAATGTTTCGAGATGGCTTGGCCCGCCGGCCATGAACAGAAAGATGACCGACTTCGCGCGCGGTTTGAAATGGGGTTGCTTCGTCGTGGCTCCCGCAGCGCGCACCTCTTCCTCGCGCAGCAGCGACGACACTGCCAGTCCGCCGAAGCCGCAAAAGGCATCGCGGACAAACTCACGGCGAGTTCGCGTTGGTCGGGAGTGGAGCGGCGAATCAGGGAACATACGCAAAGTCGTTCAAGTTGAAGAGTGCGAGGGCAAATTCTTCGAGCGTGCCTTCGGCGAGGAACTCCAAAGAGGTTTGCAGTTCTTTCGCGGTCGGTTCGCGGCCTAGCGCGAGTTGGAAGGCAGCTTTGACTGTCTCGGAGGGAGAAGACGCGTTCTTTCGCGGAGCGAAAGACGACAAGCGAGTTGCAAACGACTTGGCCAACTCGTTGGAAGTGCTGCCGTTGAGCAGTTCCAGAGCCTGCGGCGCGTGCGTGCTCGATTCGCGCCGAGCGCAACTGGCCAACAGCGCCGGGCCATCGAAGGTTTCCAAAAACGGCAGTCGCAAGTTGCGTTTGGTAATCAAATAGAGCGACCGCCGATCGTGCTGGGCGGGCCGAGCCACCTGCCACTGCGATGGTTTGTAAAGTTGATTCACCAACTGCTCATCGACTGGCAGCATGACGCTCGAGCCGCCGACTTGCAGGTTCAATCGCCCCGCCGTGGCGAGCATTGCATCGCGCAGTTCTTCGGCAGAGAGGCGCCGCCGATTGAACTTCCACAGCAAGCGATTCTCCGGATCGAGCGTCTCTTGCGTTTTTCGGTTCAGCACGTGACTCGTCTGGCGATAAGTGCTCGAGGTAACGATCGCCCGCTGAATCCCCTTCGCTTCAAAGCCCTTCTCGATCAAGCTCGCCGATAACCAATCGAGCAACTCGGGATGACTTGGCCGTTCGCCGCGGGTGCCGAAATCGTTGGCTGTTTTCACGAGGCCGACGCCGAAGTGACTTTGCCACAGACGATTGATATACACCCGCGCGAGCAGCGGGTTCTGCGGATCCGTGAGCCAGCGAGCCAGTTGCGTTCGCGGTTGACTCGTATCGGCAGGCAATTCCGCCGATTCGGACGGCACGAGAATGCTCGGCGGCCGAGGACCAACAGCGGCCAGCTTTTGCTCCCAAACTCCTCGGCGCAGCACATGGATCGGCGTGCGCTGCGACAGATCATTTGCAGTGGCTGGAATCGTCGCGAGCAGCGGCGGTAAGGTTTCTTCGATGGCATCGAACTGGGCCTGCAGCTTGGCGCGTTCCTCGCCGGTCTTCGTGCGCAGAACGACTTTTACTTTATCCATCTCGGCTTTGACGCGTTTGGTTTCGGCCTCCCAAGCCTGCTGATCGGCCGTCGAGGCCAGAGAGATATTGTGTTCCTGCGTTGCGGCGAAATAGGCTTGCAGGCGGTAATAGTCGCGCTGCGAAATCGGCTCGAGTTTGTGATTGTGACAGCGCGCACAGCCGACCGACAAACCGAGAAACGCTGCGCCGATGATGTCGGTCCGCTCGGTAAGCACTTCGTTTCGACTGAGGGCAATATCAGGATTGCCGGCATTCCGCCGCACAGGACCGAGGCGATGAAAGATCGAAGCCGTCAGCGCCTCGTGATCGTTTGGCCCGATCTCGTCACCGGCGATTTGCTCGGCGACAAACTGATCGAAGGGTTTGTCGCGATTGAACGCGCGGGCCACATAATCACGATACCGCCAGGCATCGGGCAGATGGCGGTCGTATTCGTAGCCCTCGCTCTCGGCATAACGCACCACATCGAGCCAATGCTGGGCCTGCCGCTCGCCGAACTGCGGCCGGGAGAGGAGTTCATCAACGAGCTGTTCATAAGCATCGGGCGCGCGGTCGTTCTCAAATCGTTCGATCTCGGTGGGCGCTGGCGGCAGCCCGGTCAAATCAAAAGACAACCGGCGAATGAGTTCGCGGCGCGACGCGGCGGGGGCCGACTCCCAGTCCTTTTGCTCCAACCGCTCGCGCACGAAGGCATCGACAGCGTTTTCACCGGCCTGCCGCACTGTGGGAACGGCGGGCAAACGAATCGGTTGAAAAGCCCAGTGCTGCCGAGCGGCGGCTGGCCAGGTTTCGGCGATTTCCGCCGGCGCATCGCGCGGGTCGGGTGCGCCGAGCTCGATCCAGCGCACGAAATGAGCGATGGTCGCGTCCGGCAACTTCGGTTGCTTCGGCGGCATCTCGAGCCCTTCGTGCCGGAGCGCTTGCACGAGCAAACTATCTGCCGGTTTGCCGAGGACGACGGCTGGGCCGCTGTCGCCGCCACGGCGAACTCCCTCGCGATGATCGAGTCGCAAACTACCTTCCAGCGGCGTCGCTTGCGCGCTGTGGCAGCGATAGCAGTGCGTCTTCAGCGCGGGCTCGATCTCAGCGCGAAAGAGCTGCAACCCGGCCTCGCTATCTCCGTCGGCGGCGCGCACGCATTGCGCGAAGGCAAGCAGCGAGACTGCCAGAAGAATCAACAGCGAAATGCGAGGCATGGCCATAGCTCAGTAGCTTACCCCAAGGGGCGGGCAACGCAAAATTCCCGGACCTTTTCGTTTCGTTGACATTCAGCGCTCGACCAATTCAACTGTCGGCAGATCAGTCGCGCAGGTGCATCAACTTGAAGGAGCATGTCCCTTGAATAAGGTCCACATCTTTATCAGCACCGGGCGGTTTAAGTCCTTCGCAGAGATGCGCGAGTTCATCGACGAGACGTATCCCGAAGACGAAGAGAGCGATGACGATGAAGACGAAGATGGTGACGACGACCCCGTGCCATCGCCGTTTATGGAAGAAGTCGGACTAAGCCGCTACGAACCGGGCTGCATTGAGGCAATCTACAAAGGAGAGCCGCTGCCCCTCTCTACGCTGCTGGCTGAGGCTTCTTATGTCGAACAGTGGTTGGCGAAGGTTGAGGGCGACCGCGTGGCCGACTCCGCGATTTGCGTTTTCGCTCCAAACCGCGTAGCGCGGCCGAGCGATTGTTCGTTGGAGTATGTCGGCGCGTACGATTACCAAGTGTGAACTGCGGCGGTGAACCGCTCTGGTCGAGCCGAGAGCTATTAGCGGCCGACTTTCCGCTACAATCGACCCATGGATGTGGCGGACATTAATATCGAAGATTACCTGGCGCCCTTTGGCCTGCGGCAATTCAGGCCGGGGCAACAGGATGCGATTCGCGCGGTGCTCGCGCGCCAGGATTGCCTCTGCATCATGCCGACCGGCGGCGGCAAGAGCCTGTGCTATCAACTGCCGGCGATCGCCCGCAGCGGTTTGACGCTGGTTGTTTCGCCCCTCATCGCATTGATGAAGGATCAGGTCGATGCCCTGCAGTCGCTGGGCATTAGTGCCACTTTTATCAATAGCTCGCTCACGCCCGTTGAGCAGCGGGAGCGGATGGACCGGATGGCGGCGGGCGATTATCGCCTGGTCTACATCGCGCCCGAGCGACTTCGCAATTCGATGTTTGCCGAAAAGTTGCGATCAACGCGCGTCGAGCTCCTCGCCATCGACGAAGCACACTGCATCAGCGAATGGGGCCATGACTTTCGTCCCGACTACGCCCGCCTCGGTTTACTGCGACAGCGAATCGGCAGTCCGCCGACCATCGCCCTCACGGCAACGGCCACGCCCGTCGTGCGCGAGGATGTGCTGAAGCAACTTCAGCTGCGCGATCCGCAGACCTTCATCACGGGTTTTCGCCGAACGAATCTGCATTTCGAAGTCATCACGGCCCACAGCCAGGCCGAGAAGAGCCGCGAACTGCTCGAGTTTCTGGAAGAAACGTCCGGCGCGGGAATCATCTACGCCGCGACTCGCAAGCGCTGCGGCGAACTGGTCGACATGCTCGCCGAAGCCGGCGTGAAGCGCAAGGTGGCCTTTTATCATGCGGGGCTCGCCCCCGATGAACGCCGCAGCGTGCAAGAAGCGTTCATGTCGGATCGCGTGCAGATCATCGTCGCCACCAACGCCTTCGGCATGGGCATCGACAAGCGCGATCTGCGGTTCGTCGTCCATTACAACATTCCCGGCAGTCTCGAAGCCTACTATCAAGAAGCGGGCCGCGCGGGACGCGATGGCGAGCGTTCGCGCTGCGTGCTGCTGTATAGCTGGGCCGATCGGAAGATCCAGGAATTCTTCATCGACAGCTCGTATCCGCCGCCGGACACCGTCGCCGACGTGTACGACTATCTGCGCGAGCTCGAAGAAGATCCCATCGAGCACACGCTGCAAGACATCAAGGAAACGCTCAACCTGCCGATCTCCAACGAGGGAGTGAGCGCTTGCGAAAAACTGCTGGAGCAATGCGGCGCGCTCGAACGACTCGACTCGCGGCAGAATATGGGGGCGGTCCGTATCGATAGCGATCTGCCAACGCTTGTCGACCTGCTGCCGCGCGACGCGAAGAACGCCCGCAAGGTGCTGCAAGTCATCGAGCGCCTGATGGGAGAGGTTCGCAACGAGCGAGTCTTCATGCGGGCCGATTACGTGGCCAAGCAAGCCGACATGGAAGTGACGGCTGTCAATCGCGCGCTCAAGGAGCTCAACAAACTGCAAGCCTTCAGCTATGTGCCGCCGTTTCGGGGGCGGGCCATTCACATGCTGGAGCGCGATAAGGATTTCGACGAGCTGGGGATCGATTTTGTCGAAGCCAACCGCCGCAAAGAAGCGGAGTACGCCAAGCTCGACAAGATGATCGACTATGCCGAGACGGGCCGCTGTCGACAGCGGGCCGTGCTCGATTACTTCGGCGATGCGAGCCCCGGCGACTGCGGCCTGTGCGACAACTGCGGCGGCGTGCGCGATGTTTCGCTCGCGGCTGGCAGCAGCGTCGGCAACAACGCCAGCGCCGCGAGCAAGCCAGCGGCGTTGCATCAGCACGTGGTCGAAGCGGTGCGAATCGTGCTCAGCGGCGCAGCCCGCATCAACGGCCGCTTTGGCAAAGGGCTGCTGGTGCGAATGCTCTGCGGTTCGACTTCGAAAGACGTCACCCGTTTCGGCCTGGCAAGGTTGCCCACGTTTGGCATGCTGCAAACGCTTAAGCAACCCGAAGTGACCGCCATTGTCGACGCACTATTGCGCTTGCGACTGCTCAAGCAAGAGGAATACGAGCGCGGCAGGCCGATGATCGAAATCACCGAGCAGGGCGAAGCGGTGATGCGCGGCACGATTCCGCTCACGCAAAGTTTGCCCGTCGAGCGCGAGCTGCTCGATCGTTTGCGAACCGTCGGGCCGTTTGTCAAAACATCGACAGCGCTGGTTGCGAAAGAGTCTGTTCACGAACCGCCGCGCAAAGAGCCACCCCGGCGCGAGCCGCCGCCAATCGATGACGAAGAAGAGTACGCACCGACCTTTGCCGAGCTCGATGCCCTGCGCGAAACAGCGCCGCAGCCAAAATTCGAGATTCCCGTGAAGTTTGGCGGGACGAAGTTCGAGCCGGCGAAAATTCCACCGCCGCCGCAGCCTGAACCAAAGGTCGCTGAACCGAAGCCGTCCGCGCCGAAACTGCCAACTCCGCCAGCCGCGAAACCAGCGGGAACTCTGTTCGCCAAGAACGGCGACGATTCGCTGCCGGAATACTACTGGACCTGGCGGACACTCACGGCGGGCTTCAGCCTAGCCGAAGCCGCTCGCATTCGCGGCTTGAGTCAGTCGCAACTGCAGCAGCACGTGCGCGAAGCGGCCCAGTTTGGTTACCAGGTCGAACCGACCTGGCTGGGCTAACTCTCTGCCCAACAACTCTTAAGCAGTCGCCACCGCCCGCCGCATATCGAGGATGCGGCGGACCAGCAGCACGATGCCGAGCCCGATCAGGATGAAGCCGTAAATCGGCAGGATCGAGAACAACACGCTGAGCATGCCGAGCAGAATCAGCAGGTTGGCGAAGGCAATCGTGCCCGTTGCCTGGCGAACAGGAAGCTGGCGGGCGATGCGATAGATCACCACGCCAACCACGATAATCGCCACAACAATCGCCAGGTTGATAAGCCGAGCTGTCAGATCGCGCGCGATCGGTTGGGCGGTGATCTTGGTTTCGCCGCGCGGAATGGTGAAGAGATAGACTCGGCCGCGCGCCGGCACATCGATGTCGAGACTGGCGAGGCCGGTCGCCGGCTGCGAACCAGGTGCTGCCGCCGATTGTCCGGGGCCCATCCCTCCGCCGCCACCGACAGCCATACCGCCACCACCCACACCGCCTATTTGATTGCCGAGTAAGGAGTGACCTTGCGGCGCACCGTCGCGCGACAAACCAAAGTAGAACCCGAATGTTTGATCATCATTGGGCCGGCCGGGCATTTGTCCTTGGCCCATTTGCCCGTTGCTTTGCTGACCGCCGTTTTGCGGCGCGACGGGCTGATTCGGCAGTTGCAGAGCCTGCTGCTGTTGCGCTTGATCTTCGTTCAATCGTTGCTGATAGCGGAAGGCATTGTCGCGCGCCTTCGATTGCTCGTTGTTATTAAAGGCCTGGCCTTGTCCTTGGCCAGGGTTTTGGTTTTGAACGGCATCGGGCTTGGCGTTCGCTGCGGCGGGGCCGCGCGGCGACAATCCGCGACCGCCGTAGAAGTTGGCCGCTGGGCCTCCCGCATTGTTCTGCGTTCGTTCCTTATCAGCGATCGCTGCCGCACGATCAGTTTCAAATTTCTGATCGAGATCATTGAGCTGCTGATTAAGTCCCGCGCGATCTCCGTTTAGATCCTTGGCTTGTTGTTGCACCTTGCCGCCGCGCGAAACGCGACTCTGGGGAGCCTCGCCCTGTTGCGGTTGTTTGGCGGCAGGCTCGCGCGACTTGGGAAGCAGCTGGTCTTTTGTTGATAACTGCTCGGCAGTCTTCTTCAGCTCTTCCTGAATCACTCGCTTGTTCGACTCTTCCGTGTCGAGCTTGTTTCCCTTGAGGAATTGCGGGTTATAAGCGAGCTCACCTTTTCCCTTCGACTCCTTCGCATCGTCCGGCTTCGCGCCAGCCGCTTCGAAGTTGTTGCCGAGTTGCGTGACGACGTTCTTGCTGCGGGCCACTTTCTGTTCCATCAGCGCGCCATTGAGGCGATAACGGTTGTCGTTCGACTGCAATTCGTCGATCTGCATTTGCACCTGCTCGGCTGCTTCTTGCTGGGCCGATTGCAGCTCGGAGTAGTTGCGCTGAGCGAGCCCCGACTGCTCGAGATTATTGGCCGAACGGCTGGCCGAATTGAATTGCCAGGTCTGCAGCAAGCCCGAGAGATTGGCCTGGGCTCGCAACTTCGTATTCAGGTCTTCGCTCTGCAGCGACTGTTTTGCTTCTTCCACTTTCTTGTTGAAATAGCGTTGAAAGCCTTCCTCTAGTTCGTTCTCGCTCTTCACTTGCGACATCGTGCCGCCGAAGTGCGGCCACTCGAAATCATCAGGCAAGTAGAGTTGCACCTGGCTTTGCTCGACGTTGATGTTTTGCGTGCGGAGCAGCGGGAAGTCGATCGAGCGCAGCGAGCGGAGTCGGCCGACGCTGCCGGCGTAACGGATCGAAACCGAGTAATCGCCGCTGCCGGCTGGTGTCTTGATGAGCGGAATCCGCATCTCGCCGACTACCGCCGGCGTCTTTTCGACGGGCTTCACCGGTTGGCCGCGCACGATGGCGGTCCACAGCTTGGCGCCAGCTGGAATCGCGATGTCGAGATATTGCTCGGTGCTGTTGCTCACCTGGAAGACGACCAGCGCGCGATAGCCGCCGGCTTCGTCGACGATGAGCGTGGTCCGGGCAAACTCGATGCGGGCCTGCGCGGTTTGTACTTGTTGATTCTGCTGCGTCTTGAACGTGAGGCTCGGCGCCTTGTCGCTGTTCACGACGTAGGCCTGCGTCACGATGCTGTCGTCCGCATTCCCCAGCAGGCGAGTCATTTCCTGCCAGGCCTGCTGCTGACGCGAAATCGGTTCGAGGCCGACGCGATTAACTTCCACCACTTCATCGCGGCCGACGTTTTCGATCACGACGAGTCGCTGGGCTGTGGTCCCCGTCAGCGAGCGCGGAATGGCAACGTCCTGCGGCTTGTCGGTGAGGAGTCGATCTTGCTCGACAATCACACCGAGGCGGTCGGTCACATCGTCTTGCAGCGACAACGTTACCAGAATCCAACCGGGCAACGGCTGGCCGTTTTCGGTGGCCGGCGTGATCTTTTTGCGCTGCAGCAACGATTCTTCCTGCGGAATGCGAATGCGCGCGGTGCGGAAACTTTCCGGCAACATGAATTGCAACTCGTGAATGCCGGCATCGGTGATTTGATACTCGAGCAGCATGGTCTCTTCGATCGAACGGCGCGTCACTTTCACGTTGCTCACACTACGAACCGTCACGCGCGGCGTCTTGCGCGTCAGCTTGAATGTCGCCGAGTAGTCGGCAGCGCGATACTTGAGCGCGACGCGGGCCAGCGGTTGTTGTTCCGCCTTCAGCCAGCCGAAGGTTTGCTGCAACAGGCCCGTTTCGGCGTTCTTCAGATTGGTAGCCTGCACATCGGTGTCGGGATCAGAAAGGACGGCGATCTCGCCCTGCTGCCGTTCGACGCCGAGCACGCTGATGACCGGTGCGGCGAGTTCTTCCCACTTCTCCCGCTTGGCAAAGTGGCCGAGCAGCGTGAGGGTGAATTCGCTCTCGCGGCCATCGAGCAGATGGACGCTCAGTTTCTTCCGATTGCTGGCGGCATCGTTCACCACCGACCAGTTAACCTCGGTCGGCTGGAGTTCGTCGATCTCGAAACCGGCTGGTAGCAACACTTCGACGTGATACAGCGGCTGGCCTTGGGGGCGAAAGGTGATCTTTGATTCGAGTGTCGTTTCGCGCTCGGCAACTCGCAGCACTGAACGAACATCGGCTGCCGTGGCCGCGGCCGTTTCGGCGGCGTTCAAGCGGAGCGTGAATTTATTGCCGGCGCCGGAAGTGACGAAGCGATAAACCTGATACGGCCGCAGATTCAGAATCGACGGATCCTCGGCATCGGCAGCGTGCACGACATTATTCAGCTGACCATCGCTATCGGCCCGCGACAGGCCGGTCGCGGCTTCGGTGCGCAGTTCGATGCGCGGGCTGCGGCGAATCATGATCTCGCCTTGTTGCAAGGCAGCGCCGCTGACGAACACGGCTGGGGCGTCGAACGTGGCGAACTCGCCCGTGCCGATGCGGCCCCGTTTGGAGAGGACGAGCGTGATCTTTTCCGAGCCGGTGGCCGGCTTGAGGAGCGTGACGTTGACAATCTGCTGGGCAGCATCGGGCTTGGTTTGCCAGCCGCGGATGTTGTCGCTCACGACTTGTTCGATCGAGTAACCCAGCGGCAGGCTGAATTCGAATTGATCGCGCGTGCCGCGACCGAAGTTCAATTCGCCGATCCAGGTCAAGCGCAGAGCGTCTTCGCGCACGTCGAGCACGCTGGTGCTCTTGGCGGTCAGGCTCTGATCGATTTGCCCGACCGCGACCTTTGGCCGCCATTGCAGGTCCAAGCGGCCGCCGCCGGCGCCGACGAGGGTCGTTTCGATCTTTTCGTTGGCGGCCTTTGTTTCAAAGTTGTCCTTGTCCGGCGTGCCGGCAATGCGGACTTCGGTGGCAGTTTCGGGAATAGTGAGCGCGAGTTGATTGGCGCCGCCGAGCGGCAGCGAAGCCGCTACTTGTCGCCAGCCGCCGCGCCGCGTGAGACCGAGGCGGAACGAAACTTCGGCGGTCTTTCGGCCAGCGCCTTGCGTGTGCAGGATGATCACGCCGCCATTTTCGACGTTCGGCGGGATGGATTTTGAATCTTGTTGTTGCTGCGGTTGTTGCGCGGCGGGGGCTGGTTGCGGCGCGACGACTTGCAGCCGCGCGGGCTGGCCATCGAGCGTTGCTTTCACCAGCACACCGCCCGAGAACGGCAGCGGAATGGCTACGGGCTTGTCGCCCAGGACCTCGATGGTGAGCTTGCCGGTGACGAGCAGATCGTCGGTCGCCGCGAGCGTAGCTTCGTAGTTGGCCGCGAGGATCGCGAAGTCGATCGGCGCCGGCTTGGCTTCCTTCGGCTTGTCGGGATGCGCCCGATTCCAGAGCTCGATGAACTTCGCATACGGAATGAGGACCTTCTTCGCTTGGGCGACGCCATCGGGGTCGTTCGCATCAAAGGGAATGATCACCGCATCGGCAGGGACCGTGACCGGACCGCCCGGTTCGAGCAGCGGCAGCAGATCCTTGAGCTCGACTGCTTTGGCCCCTTCAGGCAACGGATACGCAGGAGCTTGGGCGACTGCGTTCGTCGAGTTACCGAGCAACAGCAGGCAGAGGAGCAGCGGCGCGATGATGGTGCCGGTGTTCGTCGCGAGTGGAATGTTCGTCGCTTCGGTCTGGAACCAATCGGCTGGCAACCGCCGCAGAATGGCTCGCCGGAGCGAGAACAGGACCGACGCGATGAGATAATAGGGCACGAGCGCGCAGGCCGCGTAGAACGCAGCGTCGAAGACCGGCGCGAGATCGTCGAGTTCGCTGGTGAGGAGCAGCGGCAAGGAACTCAACAGCAAAAAGATCACAACGAAACCGGCCTGGTTTTTAGCCGGCCGATAAGTGAGCGCAGTCCCCATCAGAAACACGAGCAAGCCGACGCCCCAGGCAGCCCAGCGAATGCGGGTGCTATCGACGAGGGTCACTTCGAGTCGGGGATCGACACCAAGGCTGCGAAAGGTTTCGATCGTTTCAGCGCGAGCGGGGCGGAAGTCGATCGGCAAGCTGCTGACCCCTTCGAGAGCGGAGAAAATGTCGGCGCGACCAGACACGACCGACATTAGTTCGCGTGGCTCTTCTTGAACAATGATCGGCGGCTTCGCCGGCATCGAGGGCTCGGCCGGTTTGGCCGCGGGAGGTGGCTGCGGTCCGGCCTGCGGGGGCAACGGCGGCGGAGCATTATCCGCAGGTTGGCTGGCCGGTTTCGGGTCGCTCTTGGGCAGGGCTGGCTCAACGGGAAATGCTGCATTCGGCGCGGGTGCACCGAAGGGGTCCATGGCTTGCGGTGCTTCGGCACCAGGAGGTGGCAAGGCTTCGGCGGTAGGAGGCATCGAGCTTGTATCGTCAAGCGGCGTTGCCTTGCTGAGATAGTGACTTAGGTCAGCATCTTCATGCATGTAATGACTAGCGGATGCATAAGGGCCCATGCCACCACCATAGAACTTCAGCAGTTGCCAAACTTTCAGCGCCGCAATTTCGCGCGGCGGTTTGGCAACTGGCGCCACCGAACCGCTGCTGGTCTTCAGCACATAGCCACTCGGCAGAATCAACCGCCATTCGAGATCGGCCTGCGGCACTTCGCGATCGGTTTCGTCGCCGCTGCCGCGCAGCAGCAAGTGGGGCGCTGCGGCAGAGATCGTTGGAGCGAGACTCAGTTCGCGGCCGGTGGTTTCGAAAACAATTTGCACGCGGCGAACCGGCAGGTCTTCGCGCGGCGGTAAGCTGACGAGCAGCGTGTGCTTTTCTTTCTGCGGTTTCGTCGGCTGACCATCGACCAGCATCGTCCACAAGACTGCATCACCGGGGAGCGCGACTTCCAGGATGGTCGCTTTCGTCACGAGGTCATAACGCGCGATCGATTGCGTCAAGCCATTGGCCGAAATGCGGGTGAGCAACTCGGCCCGCTGGGCGATGGCGCTGGGCAGCACGTGTTGCGTACGACGAACGACATCGATCTTCAGCACGCCATCGCGGCCGGTGTAACCATAAGCGCCGATCAGGCGACGGTCGCCGGTTTGGGCAGGATTATCGAGCAAGTAACGAGCCTGATAGAGCTCGGCTTCGTCAACCGTGCGAAGAGTGGTCTTCGGTTGCACCTCGAGCTCGGGCGAACCTTCGAGCGAAATGAACGCCGATTGAAATTCCACGTCCTCGGCTTGCGCGAGCGGCAGCGGATAGTCCTTCAACTGACGTTCGGCCAGCGGTTGCTGAAAATCGACGGTCAGCCGGATTTCGCCGGCCTGCCGATCGGCAAGTTGCACGATCCAGCGGCGGCGGTCACCTTCGTCGGCGCTGCGCTGTTCTTTTACCTGCACGCCGTCGAGACCGATGATGGTGATTTCCTTCGGCGTCGATAGCGGCAACGAAAACGCAAGCTGGCGGGTACGAGCTTCGCGCACTTGATAGATGAGTTCGTAGTGAGCCTTCAGCGCGTCGGGCAACACTTGCACGAAGGAGAAGACCTCTGCGGCCAGCGACGGCTGCTTCCGCTCGACCGTAAACTTGGCCGCGAAAGGACGCGATTCAAAACGATAAGCGGCCGCGGTGGTGACACCGGCCAGGCCTTGTGCTGGCTTTTCATTTTCCAGCAGTGGCACGAGGCCGTTCAGATCCGTTGGTTGAACCGCAAGGTCATCGCCAGTTTGCACGGCAACGGCGCCGGCCTCGCGCGTGGCTCCTTCGATTTCGAGTTGCGGGAAAGTGACGGGCTGTTCTTTCCAATCGGCGAGCCAACCGGCGGGATTGCTCGACGCGCGCACAATAATCTTGCCGCGCTGTCCAGCAGGAATTCTTTTGCGCAGCGTCACCAGCAGCCGAGTGCTGCCGTCGGCCAGTTCGTAGCGTTCGATCGGCAACGGCTGATTGTCGTCGCCGAGAACTTCTTGCACGCGCCAACCGAGGGGCGCTTTCAGGCGAATTTGAAACAAATCTTCGGCGAGCGGCGAGACGATAAATCCACCGCGCAAGTCGTGCCCTTGATCGCTGAGCGACAGGAGGAGACTGGTCGACACCACCAGGCCTGATTCGGGCCGAACGAAGTTGGCTGAGAGATCGTACTGCGTGGCGTCGATATAGGCGGGAACGTAATAGGTCGCGACATGCCGCACGATTGGCGCACCTGGTTCAGCGCGGAAGATGCTTTCGGGCATCGCTTGCGTGAGAATCGGCGAATCGATGGGCAGGAGCTGTTTAGTCGTGAGTTCCTGCGGTTCGAGGCGATCTTCGACCAGCAAACCGACCACGGCGACTTCTCCAGCGACATCGAGCGGCTGCAATCGAGGCAGCTTCCACTTTTGCAAACTGGCGAGCCAATCCTGACCGAGTTCCGGCGAACGATTGGCCGAAATAGCGATCAGCGTGGCGTCGGTCGTCGCTTCACTGAGAACGGCTTCGAGAATTTGCCGGCCTTTGTCGTCCGGCTTGACTTCCCAGCGCGACAGCCGCTGCGAACTGACATTCGTCACTTCAAAACCGGCAGGCACCACGAAGCGAAAACGATCGACTGGGTCATGCAAAATGCGCAGGGCGACATTTACATGCAACCGTTCGTAGCCGAGCGTGATTTCGTCGACTTGAATGGTGCGGGCCACGACCAGCCGTTGCTCGCGCGCTTGCTTGTTGTTGAGCGACATGACAATCGACATCGGGCCGCGTTCGAGGAGCAGCGCGAGATCGGTGCGATTGGCCCCTTCGTTGTACTTGCGGCTAACGACCGAGGCGCCCCCTTTCACTTCGACATTGCCGGCCACCGATAGATCGAACGTCGCCGTCGTCGCCACCGGCAGCGCGATGTGCAGCGTTTGCAACGCAGCAGCGGCGGGAACGGCGGCCGTGAGTTGCAGCTCGAGCTGATGCTTGCCGCGGCCATTGACGAACAGCTTGACCAAGCCACGAGCATCGCGGGCCAGCGAGGCCGACTTGCCGTCGAGCGTGGCGCTCTTGATGCCCACGTGACCGAGCTGCAGCGACACCACTTGCCAGCCGTCCTGCAACACCTCGAGCTCGAGCTTGCCGGTGACTTGCGCCCGGCCGTCGTCGATCTTGCCGGAGTACGCGGCTTGCAGCATGACGACGTTGACGGGCCCTTGCTTCGCGGCTTGGGCCTCGACCACTTTCAGCAGCTCTTCGTATTCCTCGCGGGTGAGGAAGACGCGGTTTTTGTCACTTTCTAGAATGACTTGCAGGTCATCGAAGGGGACGAAGATTTCGCGAATTGTTTTTTTGCCCGCGGGCTTGGCGGGAGCGTTGGCGGCGGGCGCGTTCGCCGGCATGTTAGGTTCTGCGGCGATCGCGTGAAACGCGAGCGACAGGAGCAGGATGATCGCAGACAAAGGATTGAACTTATTCATGACGTTCACCTCCTTCTTTGCTCGGCGGATTGTCCGTCGGCGGCGGAACGGGTGGCGTGGCCGTACCTTCGGGCGTCGAGACCATCGTTCCTGTTCCAGGCCCGCCGGGTCTGAAGGGCGTTTCTCCGGCGTTCGCGACTGGCGAGGTAGCAGCCGCCGCGGCGACGGCAGAAGCGGCTGCTGCGGTGCGTACCGGCCGAGTTGAGATCCAATGCACCACGCCCGGCAAGGCCCAAGCCAGGAACCGCACCAACCAGACGAGCAGCACCAGGCCGATCGCCGCAGTAAGCGAGCCGGTGATCACCGCCTTCGCCAGCGTTGGCAGCAGCACCGCAATCAGGACAACGGCTACTACCACGGCAGCGAGGAACCACAGGCGTTCACCAATGGGCCGCGCTGTAAGTGCGACGCCGATGACAGCGATGATGAGGAACACCAGCACTTGTAGGCCCGTGCGGTTCATCGAGACGAGTCGCAGCGAGTCGGCCGTCGTCGGCCGGAGCGCGGAGAACAAATAGAGCGTGCCATCGGTGCGGAAGTCGTTGCCGAGCGTGTTGCAGCCAGCAACGTTTTCCTTGATCTGATTGAGCAGGTGTTGATCGCTGCTGCTGCCTTGCAGCGTCGGCGGCCAGGCGGCTCGATTCTCAGCCGTCCACGGGCCGGTCATGCCGAGCAGTTGCTGCTCTTCGGGCAAATAGGCCGCGAGATAAACTTGCTGCACGGCAGTTTCAGAATCGAGGAAGGTCGGCACGCGGAGATCGCCTGCATTGCCCTTGTAGAAATAGCGCAACTCCACCACGACCGCAGCATCGGGCGAATGGCCGGCCAGCGGAATGAAGAGGTTGTCCTTATCGTCGCGCTCGAGGCTGACCGTCTGGCCGTTGATGCGGAGGGGTTGCGTATCGAAGGCGGCCCCTTCGGGCAGCATGACTTGAATCCGCTGCTTCGCGCTCAGCAGGCGATACATGGCTTGCACGTTCAACTCACCGCTGCGAATGGCGACGATGCGAACCAAGCCGACCTCGACGCTGGTCTTCTTCACCGATTCGAGTTCATAGCGAGTCGCGAGGAGCGACAGCGACCAATCATCGTGAAATTCAAACGCACGGGCGGCATCGGGCACTCGAATCTTCATATCGACGCGCGGATCGATCGGCCGCAAGCCGGTGGCTTCGCCATCGACGCCGATGTCGATCGTCTCCGCCCGCGTGGCAGCAATTTGTCCCCAGAAGCGATCGACGCCGACAGCTTTCAAGATCGGCAGCGAAATCTGCACGCCCTTGCCAGCCGTCAGCCCTTCGAGCTTTTGTTGCCAGGTAAATTTCACTTGCAATGGGCCGAGTAACTCGGCTTCGCCGGCAAGCTCGAGCGCGGTGTAATCGGGCGAAACTTTCTCTGGCTGCGGTTCCATCGGCCGCTCGCGAATCGTCGGCGTTTGATTGCGGAGTTCGCCGACGAGCGTCTTCGGCACGTCGATTCGCAGCGATTTCACGCCGCTGTATTTCACATCGAAATCAAAAATCGATTCGTACTTCACCACGCCTTGCTCGACGCGTGCGATCAAGGTCTGCTGAACTTCGATATACGGTTTGCGACGTTCGGCTTCCACTTTCAGCCGGGCTGGTTCCTGCGTAAAAGCGAAAGCAAACAGTTCGCGGAGGAGCGGGAAGCGGCCGACGCGAAGCGACTCCATTCCTTGCACCGCTTCGGCAGGCGAGATGGGCCGCAGACCAACTTGTTCGGTCGGATGGACGGCGAGGCTCTCCGGTGTGTAGACCAACAGTCGTCCTTGCGAACGGGCGACACTCGTCGGATTGACGCGCATCACCGGAATATCGAGGGCCGACGACTTGCCGGTCGGCGAGAGGAGATTGGGATCTTCGCTCCGCTTTTGCAGTTCGACCAGCAAGGCGACCCGGCCGAGCGCTTTGCGGCTGAGGTTCACGTTGAGGCGCGATTTCGATTTGCGCGACTCTTCCACGCCGTTGACCGTGACTTTGATATCGCGATCGGCCAGGTGATGCGAATCGACTTGCACACCGGCAGCACCAGCGATGTTGCGACCGGCGACCGAACGAACGTCGTAGCCTTCGGGCACGTCGACTTCGAGTTGAAACACACCAGCCCGCGTGATGTTGTAGATCGCGAGCAGCGTGAGCGTGGTTTGCTGCGGCTCGATAAAAACTTCGGCCAGCTGATCGACTTCGACCTGCGGCTTGACCGATTCGACGGTCAGCGTCAAATCATACGCAGCCCGCGAATAACGAAAGGCATAAGCCCAGGCCTGGCCGGCGAGCGGCTGAGGAAGTTCGGCGGCATCGATCTGCAGCAGATCGAGTCGACTGTCGACTTCGCTGCGGAGCGACTCGGCGAGACGGACGACGAGAATCCCTTGCTGACGCCCGACGTCGATGGCGCGGATGACGGGCGTTTTCACTTGTTGCCGAGCCATTTCGGCGGGCATTTCTTTGTCGCCGATGAATTTTTCGAGTTCGATCACCAGGTTCTGCGTGCCGCGCGCCGGCTGAAAGAGATCGACCGTAATCACCTTGCCAAGGGCATCGGCTTTTTGCGTCCAGCCTTTCACGTTGTCGTCGAACACGTTGACCACGTCGTGATCGCTGGGAACAGCGACTTGCAGTTTGCTGAGATCGGCGCGGCTGATTTCATAGATGAGCGCCGCCCGCGTGCGAACCACGCGTTCGTCGATCGTCACTTCCTGTCGAACCTGCACTGTGGCAAGTGCGGCGAGACCCGCGGCCCCTTCGGCCTTCGGCGTCCAATCGATGCGGACTTGATCGGCAGCGCCGACGAAGGCTTCGACGACGGTTTCCTTTTTGTCTTCGGGCTTTCCTTCGTTCGCCATTTCGGCCGAGGCTTCGGTGGCGGAGAGCTTAGGATGGACATTCACTTTCACGCCCGGCTGCGAGACGCGGATCTCCCAACGATTGACCGGCGCTTGCGGCGCATCGAACTGCACGCTGTTGGCGCCGGGCGATTTGTTGTACGCGCGGGCATAAACGACCTTGAGGGTCAGTTGCTCGGGCTCTTTCCCCTTTTTCTCGAAGAGGAGCTTGTAACCAACGGCAGGATCGTGCAGCAGTCGCGCGGCGTTATCGCCGAGCTTGGCCGAGCGAATCGCAGCGTCCTTCAAACGGAGCGGCACTTCATTCCAACCTTCGCGGAGCACTTCCAGCTTGATCGTCGCGGTCACTTCCACGACGTCGGCTTTGTCGTTGATGACAGCGACGCTATCGATTTCGGAAATGACCGCGCCGACCGGCGGCTTGATTTCTTCGATCCGCTTGCCGGCTGCTTGGGCAGCGTTCCACAGTTGCTGAAACTTGTCGTAAGGCAGGAAGACGCCACGGCCTTCTTTTTCGAACAACGCACGAAGCTTGGCGTAAGGGATATAAATCGTCTGCTCACGCAACGGCGTTTCGGCTTTGCCCTCGGCCTTGGCCACGTCTTCAGGCGTGGGCATGGGAGGCTTCGGATTGTCGCCGGGTTGAGCGAATGCGCTCGGCAGAAAGAGAAGGGCCAGCAAGCAGGCGGTCGCCAATCGGAGAGAGAATCGCATCGTTCAATTCCTGAAAAAGGAGGCGTCAGCTCGCGGCGAGTTCCTGCGCCGGCCGGGCCTGCATTTATTCAATTACTGTTCCGCGGGATGAGATCTGAAAATTCGCTACAGCGCACGGCGGGAGTTCCGTTCCTCGCCCGAATTCTATGCTATGACCTGACAAGTTTACGCCAGCCTGCAGCACTTGTTACACGTTTGCTACAGCGGCCGCGTACCGAGCGCACGGCTGGCTTATCTTAGACGATCTACCTTTACGATTTGTTCTAAGAGGCTGGAATTGGTTGTAACGAATTTGTAAATTGAGCGGATTGTCTCGCTTGAAAGTCGCCTGCCAATTCAGACTTCCACCGGCGCTGCTTGTTGCTCGGTTGGCAGTGCGGGCAGAATGATGAAGCGAGAAACGATCGCGCGCGGAGAGATATGAACAAGAGCCTGAACCGCGGCAAACAAGTACCCCGCGCCTGCGAACGGATACCGCAAAGCAAACGCGCCGATGCTGATCAACAGAGAGATGAATGCCCACGCGTAAACCAAGAGGTAAATCCGCGGCCCCCACCGTAGCTGTGGATTTGGTTTGGGCAGCCAGTTCGGATAGTTCCTCTTGATGAACGCAAATATTCCCAGCAAGCACGCAAGTTCGGTGAGAAGAATCAGCGCCATGTTCAAATCGGCATGTCCAGTTAGCCAGGCACCCTGTCGTTCGTCGGTGGGACGGACATGAAAACTGCGACGGCTCAACGAGAAATCAACCTGTAGAAGCCCGTCCTTGCGCCGCAAGTCAATATCGTCCATCTCCTTAAACTCAGGTTTTAGCCCCGTCTTCTCCTCATAGACCTCGCCTAGGCTGCGGGCCGCCTTCTCCCACCACTCGGCCTTTCCTTGAAATGGTTTCAATGCGCGCACGTCTCGATGCTCGAGCACAATTCCAATCGCAAGGCCGATAACAACCGTTGCCCACAGAAAATCGCGGAGAGTTAGTTGCATCGGCAAAATTCCAAAGCGATGGTTGACAGTAGGCATGCCGCTTGACATCACCCACCGTCAGCCTAATCTGACAAGCTCGCTAACTGAAACCTTGGAGATCTCCCATGCAACTACCCTCGTCGCAAACTTCGCCAACTCAACGACGCGCGTTTCTCGCTGCCGCAGGCGCAACCACCCTTGGCCTGGCAACTTCATCGCCTGCCCAAGCCGAAGAAAAACCTGCCGCGTTCGTCGCGCCGCCGACCGGCAAAAAGATCCTGTTGTCGTGCAAGCTGACGATGATTGCCAAGAAGGTGGATGGCAAGGATCTGACGATTGTCGAGCGACTGAAGCTCGCCCAGGAAGCCGGTTTTGACGGCGTCGATTTCGACGATGCGGCGCCTTACACGCCCGAGCAAGTCCGGGCTGCCGTGCAAGAGTCGGGGGTGTTCGTCCACAATGCGATCAATCACGCTCACTGGGGCAAGCGACTCACCAGCAAGGACGAAGCCGAGCGCGCGCAAGGGGTGAAGAATATCGAGCATTGCTTGCGAGTTGCGCAGGCGGCTGGCGGCAGCGGCGTGCTGATTGTGGTCGGCAGTGGCAACGACGGCACGGAGGAAGAGTGCAATGAACGCGCGCGAACGGAAATCAACAAGCTGATTCCGCTCGCCGCGTCGCTGGGTCAGCCGATCTTGTTCGAGAACGTGTGGAACAAGCTGCACTACGATCACGACAAGCCGCCGGAGCAATCGCCGCAGCGGTTCATCGATTTCGTCGACAGTTTTAATAGCCCGTGGGTGGGCATGTACTACGACATCGGCAACCACTGGAAGTATGGCCAGCCGCGCGAATGGCTGAAGGCTTTTGGCCGCCGCGCCGTGAAGCTCGATGTGAAGGGCTTCAGCCGGGCTAAGAACAAGTTCGTCGACATCACTTCGCCCGAAGACGACCTTCCCTGGGATGAAGTCCGCAAGGGCTTGGAAGAAATCAACTTCACGGGCTGGACCACGGCGGAAGTCGGCGGCGGCGATGCGAAGCGACTGACGATCGTCCGCGAGCAAATGCAAAAGGCGTTCGGCCTGACGTAATTCGCATCATGCAACACGCCATCCTCCTGGTCGGCCACGGCACCCGCAATTCCGTCGGCCAGGAGCAATTTCTGCACCTTGCCGAACAACTGCGGGCCGCAGTTGCGCCCACGCCGGTGGAAGTGGCATATATCGAGTTGCAAGCTCCGTTGATCGCCGATGCGCTGCTGGATCTGCATCGCCAAGGCTGCGCGAAAATCATCCTCGCGCCGGCGCTGCTCTTTGCTGCCGGGCATGCGAAGCAAGATATTCCTGCGGCGGTGGCGGCTGCCCAGAAACTCGCGCCGCAGCTGATCGTGGAAATTGCCGAGCCGCTCGGCTGTCATCCAGCTTTGCTACAACTTGCTGCGTATCGCTACAGCGATGCACGCGATGGGCAAGATGTGGAGACTCCGTTGCCAGGCTCTCCTTCTTCGATAGCCCTCGTCCTCATTGGCCGCGGCAGCAGCGACCCCACCGCCATCGTTCATTGCCAGGAGTTCGCTGGCCTGCTGGCAGAACAAGTGAACTGCCAGAACTTCTTCACCGGCTTCATCGCGATTGCCAAACCATCGCTGGCCGAAGCGCTCGAACAAGCAGCAGCCAGCGGCGCGCAACAGATCATCGTGCAACCGCATCTTCTCTTCAGCGGCGAAATGCTCGACTCCACGGCCGTCGCCGTCGCGCAAGCGCGCCGCAAGCATCCGCAACTCGCTTGGCAACAGAGTGATTCGCTCGGCGCTGATTTGGGCGATCCGCAGGGCATCGCCGCCGACTATCTGGTGCGAGCAATGCTCGATCGAATCAAGACCTAACGCGGTGCGTCTTCAAAAATAACTTTGCGCATGTGATTGAGGCGGCCAATTTCGCCGCGACGAGCCACGACCCACAAGCCGCAGAGAAAGAGGAGCACAAACTGCACGACGAGCAGCTCTTTCAGTGAAAACGTGCGGCTCGGTTTGCCGGGCGGCGTTTGAGTGGTTCGCCACATCATGCGCAGAGCAACGGCGACGCAGAAGATGTATCCCACCAAAAACGGCATCACGATTAGGTCCACCACTGAAGCGGACTGCTCCGTCCCAATCCAGTGCTGCGACTCCGCAAAACCATAGAACTGATAGAGGGCTGCGCAGAGCACGATCGATGAAACAGCCAGGTGCACGCTCCCCACAACCCAGATCAGCATAAACCGCTGGGAAAAGGGCTTCAGATATTTCGAGTGATACTCCGTGCATGCCATCGGAAGTGCGACCAGGGCCACGAGCACCATCGCTACGAAGGTAATTCCCACGCAGACTTGCAGGTCGCGCAGCAGCAGGTATCGGATCGGGTTTTCGTACATGCCGCTGTTGTGCCAGAAGCTCCAGCCAGTTGCAACGGAATCGCCGGCAATGGCCCGTCCGCAACGGCGGTCGGTTTGTTACAATCGCACCTTTCCAGGACGTTATTCGGGATATTGATTCGGGCACCGCTATGACCCGGTGGGAGCAAGCAGCGATTGTCGGCGTGGGGCTGATTGGAGGCTCCATCGGCCTGGCGCTGCGCCGGTCGGGACTCGCCCGCCGCATCATCGGTGTCGGCCGCTCGGCTGCGAACCTGCAAAAAGCCATTGCCCGCGGCGCCATCGATCAACTCGTGCTCGAATCGGCCGGCGAATTGCCCGAGGTCGATCTGGTCATCGTCTGCACCCCGGTCGATCATGTGGCCAAGCATGTGGCCTGGTGGGCCAGTTCTTCGGCCCAGGGGGCGCTGCTGACTGACGCGGGAAGCACCAAGGCCCGCATCGTGAGCGATGTCGACCAGCAACTGCACACCCAAAACCCTCGCCAGACCCGTTTCATCGGCAGCCATCCCCTCGCCGGTAGCGAGAAGACCGGCGTCGAGTTCGCCCGCGAAAATCTGTTCGACGGCCGAGTCGTCGTCATCACTCCTTCCGATCACACCGCTCCCTCGGCCATCGAAGAAGTCGAAGTGCTGTGGAAGTCGCTCGGCGCTGGCGTGATTTCGATGACGCCCACTGCCCACGACGAAGCCGTCGCGGCGACCAGTCACCTGCCGCACGTCATCTCTTCGGCGTTGGCTGCCGTCACGCCGTCCGACTTGTTGAAGTTGGCTGCCGGCGGTTGGCTCGATACCACGCGAATCGCCGCTGGCGATATCGCGCTGTGGCAACAAATTCTGCTCGAGAATCGCGAGCCGGTGCTGGCCGCACTGACGAAGTACGAAACTGAACTCAACTCATGGCGTCGCGCGCTGGAGCAGCGCGATGCCGCCGCTATCGAGACTTTGCTCCAGCAAGGAAAGACGATCCGTGACGCTGTGGGAAATTGACCTGCATCCTGCCGCCGGCGAGCGCGACCTGCTCGCGGGGGCCGCCATTTCGCAAGCTGCTGACCTGGGACTCGGTTCGTTCACCGCCAGCGCGGCCCGTGGCTTTTTGCTCGAAGCCGATTTCAGCCAGGCCGAAGTCGAACGCCTCGCCCGCGAACTGCTGGCCGATCTCGTCGTCGAAAAGCCAATCGTCGCCCGCGTCGGCGATGCGGCCCTCCTCGCGCCTCCCGCCCATGGCGCGGCTGCGAAGCATGGTCAACTCGTTCACGTCTTCCCCAAGCCGGGCGTCACCGATCCGGTGGCTGCGAGCACTCTCACCGCGATCGCAGATTTTGGCTTGAAAGCCGACGCGGTCGTCACGCTGCGGAAGTATTGGCTGAATGATCTGAACGACGGCCAAGTGCAACTGCTCATCAAGAAACTGCTCGCCAACGATTCCATCGAACAAGCCGTGGTCGGGCCGTTGCAGCTGAAGCAACTGCACGTCGGTTCGCCGGCGAAATTCGAGCTGCAAACCGTTGCGCTCCGCGAACTGTCGAACGATCAGCTGGTGGCCCTCAGCAAGGCTCGCACGCTGAGCCTGACGCTGATCGAAATGCAAACCGTGCAGCAGCACTTCCGCGAACTCGGTCGCGAACCGACCGATATTGAGCTTGAGTCGGTCGCGCAAACTTGGAGCGAACACTGCAGCCACAAAACACTCGCCGGCCGCGTGAACTATCGCGACGAAAAAGGCGATCGCAAGTTCAACAACATGCTGAAGGAAACGATCTTTGCCGCGACGCAGCAGATTCGCGCGCAGCTCGGCAGTGACGATTGGTGCGTCAGCGTGTTCAAAGACAACGCTGGCGTGATTCGCTTCAACAATGAGTATCACGTTTGCTTCAAGGTCGAAACGCACAACCGCCCGAGCGCCATCGAGCCTTATGGCGGCGCCAACACCGGCGTTGGCGGCGTGATTCGCGATACGCTCGGCACGGGCCTCGGCGCCAAGCCGATTTGCAATACCGATGTCTTCTGCTTTGCTCCGCCAGACATGCCCGCCGAAGAGCTGCCGCCCGGCGTGCTTCATCCGCGGCGGATCATGCGCGGCGTGGTTAGCGGCGTGCGCGACTACGGCAACCGCATGGGCATTCCAACCGTCAACGGCGCGATTTATTTCGACGAACGCTACGTCGGCAACCCGCTGGTCTTCTGCGGCAACGTTGGTTTGATTCCTGCCGACAAAGCCGAGAAGAAAACCGAGCCCGGCGATTACATCGTGGCCATCGGTGGACGAACCGGTCGCGACGGCATTCACGGCGCGACGTTCAGCTCGGTGGAACTCACCAGCCAGAGTGAAAAAGTTTCTGGCGGCGCAGTGCAGGTTGGCAACGCGATCACCGAGAAGATGGTGCTCGATGTTTTGATCCAAGCTCGCGACGAAGCGTTGTTCACGGCCGTGACCGACTGCGGCGCTGGTGGCTTTTCATCGGCGGTCGGCGAGATGGGTGGCGATCTGGGCGCGGAAGTTTGGCTCGATCGCGCGCCGCTGAAGTACGACGGCCTGACTTACACCGAGATCTGGATCAGTGAAGCGCAAGAGCGGATGGTCTTCAGCGTGCCGGAGAAAAACTGGGCCCGCTTCGAAGCACTCTGCGCTGCCGAGAACGTGGAAGCGGTGATCCTGGGCAAGTTCCTGCCGACGGGAAATCTGACGCTCAAGTATCAAGATCAGGTCGTCGGCGAACTCTCGATGCACTTCCTGCACGAAGGGCGGCCGAAGGTCGAACGCCAGGCCGTTTATTCGCCTCGGCCTCGCAACGCGGGATCGGGCTACGTCGGCGCGAAGCTCGATCACAACGACACTCTGCTGAAGCTCCTCGGCTCGCTCAATATCGCCAGTAAGGAATGGGTGATTCGGCAGTACGATCACGAGGTGCAAGGGGGCAGCGTGATCAAGCCCCTCACCGGTGTGGCCAACGACGGCCCGAGCGATGCCGCCGTGCTGCGGCCAGTGCTGAACTCGCGGCAAGGGATTGTCGTGGCCTGCGGCATGAACCCTCGGCTCGGCGAACTCGATCCGTATCACATGGCCGCGTCGGCAATCGACGAAGCGATGCGGAACTGCGTCGCCGTTGGCGCCGACCCGTCGCGGATCGCGATTCTCGACAACTTCTGTTGGGGTTACACCGATCGGCCTGAGACGCTGGGCGAACTCGTTCGCGCCGCCCTCGCTTGCCACGACGTGGCTCTCGCCCTCGGCACGCCGTTCATCAGCGGCAAGGACAGCTTGAACAACGAGTACAGCTACGACGCGAGCGGCACGCGGAAGACGATCTCGATTCCGCCGACGCTGCTGATCAGCGCGCTCGGTCAGGTCGCCGACGTGCGGCAGTGCGTGACGATGGACCTGAAGCAGCCCGGCAACTTGCTGTATCTCGTCGGCAACACGCGCGACGAACTGGCCGGCTCGCACCTGGAAGCGATTCGCGGCAACGGCTGCCTCACCGACGGTGCTTGTGGCAGCGAAGTTCCCCGCGTCAACACTGCTGTGGCGAAGAAGACCTTCGCGGCCATGCATCAAGCCATCAAGAGCGGCACGGTTCGCGCCTGCCACGATCTGAGCGAAGGGGGCCTCGCCGTCGCCGCTGCAGAGATGGCGTTTGCGGGCGGTTTTGGCGCCCGGATTCGCCTCGCCGAAGTGCCGACCGACATTACCTCTGGCGATCGCAGCGATGCTTTCGAGAGCGTGCTCCTTTATAGCGAATCGAACACGCGGTTCCTCGTTGAAGTTGCGCCATCGCAGCAAGCGGCGTTCACCGCCGCGCTCGCTGGTGTGCCGCATGCTCACGTTGGCGAAGTGACCGAAACCGGTTGCCTGCAAATCGCCGGTGCGAAGGGACTGCTGATCGATGCGGAACTGGCGAAGCTGAAGGAAGCCTGGCAGAAGCCGCTGCGGTGGTAGTTTGTTGATGGCCGAGTCGATCTGCTGATCGGCCCCTCACCCCAACCCTCTCCCCGGAGTACCGGGGCGAGGTAGTAAATGCAGCAGCTACGCTCCTGGGCTTGCTGCTTCCGGAAGCGCTGTCCCCGGTATTGGATAATCAAACAGCCGATACATCTTTACGATCTTCGCCCCGCCACGTTTCAGCGATTTGTAGCTGAGGTGATTGCTTTCCAGCACCCAGCTGAATTCGGCTTCCTTGCCGCCCCAGGCGAGAACGCTGGGGAGGAGGTTGGCGATGACGACCAAGCCGAGGCCCCACTTCTGATACTCCGGGAGCACGTTGGTGCTGATGACGCGGATTCGCTGGATCTGTTTTTTGTTCGTCAGCAGCCGAATGAAGCCGAAGGGGAAGAGCTTGCCGTCGATCTGTTTCACGCGCGGGTTGTAATCGAGCATGGCGAACGACGCGCCGACGACCTGGTCGTCGACTTCGACGATCGAGGTCATCTCGGGAACAATCAGATACTTCAGCGAAGCAGCCATGTGGTCGACTTCCTTGTCCGACATGGGGACGAAGCCCCAAGTGCCGACGAGCGACCGGTTGTAGATATCGAGAAAGATGCGGACGTCGGCGTTGAAGCGCTTGCGGTCAAGCCGGCGCAGTTTGACTTTGAACCGCCGTTCGCATTCCTCACGGATGAGCTTGAGCTTCGGATCGACCTGCGAGAGCATGTCGGTGTGGCCCCAGAAGGCGGCCATGTCTTCGACCTTGGCGAAGCCGTAGCTTTCGATCAGCCGCTGATAATAGGGCGGGTTGTGCGTCATCATGAACGTCGGCGGCGTATCGAAGCCTTCGATCAGCAGACCGCATTCGTGGTTCATCGAAGGATTCATCGGGCCGCGAATCGTGTTCAGGCCGCGGGCTTTCAGCCAATCGCGGGCGGCGTCGAACAAGGCGTGCGCGGCCGGGGTATCATCAATGCATTCAAAGAAGCCGAAGAAACCGACCTTGTCTTTGTGAACGTCGTTGTGGGCCCGATTGTGGATGGCGGCGATGCGGCCGATGGGCTGGTTGCTCTGCCAAGCGATGAAGGTCTGGATCTCGGCGGTATCGTAGAAGGGATTGTGCGAGTAGTTGACCATTTCCTTCTGGTTCATCCGCAACGGCGGAATCCAGTTGGGATAGGCCGCGTTGATGGTCCAGGGAAGATGCAAAAAGATCGAGCGCTCGCTGCTGGTTTCTACGGGTTTGATAACGACGGGAGCCATATTCTTCCAAGCCGAACGGCGAAAAGTATCGATCGCGTAATCTGGGGAGACCGTAACGGGGGGCGGTAGCAATCGCCGTATAAATTCGCGGCAAAACTGCTCTGGCCAAAACCGGGCAGGCTGCAATGATACCGCATAACCGCGGGTCGCAGGGACAGCGATTTTTCGGCAGGATTGCAGGAGAGGGTATGAAGTATCTCGTCACGGGGGCCACGGGCCTGATCGGCAACAACCTGGTGCGGCATCTGCTCGCCGCCGGCGAAGCCGTGCGCGTGCTCACTCGCACCGCGCCGAATGAAGCCCTGATCGGCTTGGATGTCGAACTAGTGCAAGGCGACGTCCGCGATGTGGACAGTGTCGAAGCTGCCGTCCGCGGCACGGATTGCGTCGTCCATGCGGCAGCCCACGTGCAAGTTGGCTGGACCCAATCGGAACTGCATCGCCAGATCAATGTTGAGGGAACCCGCCTGATCGCCGAAGCGGCCCTCCGCCACAATGCGCGACTCGTCCACATTTCCACGATCAATACCTTGGGCCTCGGCCGTTTGGACAATCCCGCCGATGAAGAAACCGGGCTGTCGGGCCTGGTGGCCTGTCATTATGTGACCTCGAAAAAGAACGCCGAACAGGTGGTGACGCTAGCAGCCGCTCGCGGGCTGGACACGGTGATTGTTCATCCTGGTTTTTGCCTGGGGCCCTGGGATTGGAAGCCTTCTTCGGGCCGGATGTTGCTGGCCGTGAACCGTGGTACGCTGGTCGCGCCGTCCGGAGCTTTAAACGTAGGTGACGTTCGTGACGTTTGTGCGGGTGTTGCCGCTGCGGCAAAACTTGCCCCTGCTGGGAGACGATATATCCTCGGCGGACACAACATGACTTACCTCGATGCCTGGCAAATCTTTGCTCGCGTCGGCGGTCACGTGGGGCCGCGGTTTCGGCTGGGGCCCATTGCCCGCTGGCTGGGAAGCGTTGGTTCCGATGTGTGGACCCGCTGCACCGGCGAAGAAGCCGAAATCAACTCCGCCTCGATCGGCATCGGCTCGCAGCAAACCTGCTTTACGAGCGACCGCGCGGCGCGCGAGCTCGGTTACAAGATCCGCCCGCTGGAAGATACCGTTGCTGACGCCTGGGATTGGTTCTGCGAACATGGTTATCTTCGCCGGTCGGGGTCGGCTGCACGTCCCACCGCTTTGAGTTTTCATTCCTAACCGCTGCTCGCAGGAGCGGCCCTGAGTCGCTCCCGAGTCGCTCCACATGGCAACCGTATTGGTCACCGGCGGCAGCGGCTTTATTGGGCGCAATCTCATCGAAGCGCTGCTGATGCGCGGCGATCAAGTCCGCTGCCTGGTTCGCAAACCGGCAGCAAACGTCATTCTCGCCGACCTCGGCGCTGAGCTGATCGCCGGCGATCTGCATGACCACGCCAACCTGCAAACCGCGGTGAAGGGCTGCGACGTGGTCTATCATCTGGCCGGCGCTACGGCGGCCATCAAGGTCGATGAGTTGATGCGGGTCAACCGCGACGGGACGGCCAATCTGGTAAATGCGATGGCCACGCAGCCGAATCCGCCGCTGCTGCTGCTGATCTCGTCGTTAGCCGCCGCCGGTCCTGCCGCCCGCGGGCAGATTCGCATCGAAGCCGATCCGCCGGCGCCGATCTCGAACTACGGCCGCAGCAAACGCGCCGGCGAAGAAGAAGCCATTCAACGCGCGGACCAGGTGCCTCTCACCATCATCCGTCCGGGTTGCGTCTTCGGCCCGCACGACAAAGCCATGCTCACGCTGTTTCAGACGATTCAGCGTTTCCGGTTTCATCCGGTTCCCGGTTGGCGACACCCGCCGTTGTCGTGGATCCACGTGCAAGACCTGATCGACCTGATGGTGCTCGCCGTGGAAAAAGGGGAACGAGTTCCCGCCGCGGCGGCGAGTCATCCGGACGAACATGTAGGCGAAGGCATTTACTTCGCGACAGCTGCCGAACATCTTTCTTATGCCGAGTTCGGCGCATCGACCCGCTCGATCTTGCGCCGCCCCTTCATGCCGGTCCTCGCCATTCCGGCGCCGGTCTCGATGTTCATGGCCAGCGTGAATGAGACGTTCTCCTGGCTCCGCGGCCGGCCCGATGTTTTCAACCGCGACAAGATTCGCGAAGCCCTCATGGAAAGCTGGGCCTGCTCGGAAGAGAAGAGCCATCGCCAACTGGGCTTTGAACCGGCGGCTAACCTCGACCAGCGAATCCGCGATGTGATTGCCTGGTATCAACAGCAAGGCTGGCTCTGGAGCTAATTGGAGCGTCACTTCGCTTTGTGGCCGTACAACCGGCATCTTCGGCACGGTCCGCATCTGTAGTGCGCAACCGCACCACGGTTGCCCGTGACCTAAACTTGCCAGGCGAATCTTCCCTTCGTTTGGCCAGCATTAGTCACGAGTAGCAGTCATGGGTCTTCCTGCCCGTTCGATCCGGCAACCGATTTCCTTTATGGGGTCGCTGTTCCGCCTTGCCGATGCAGCCGCGATCGGCATTGGCCTGACCATTGCCACGACGGTGTTTGGCCGTGTGCCGGAGCACGACATCATGGCCGGCGCGATTGCGATCGCGGGTCATTTGCTGATCGCCGAATTCACCGGCCTGTATCGGAGTTGGCGCGGTGTTTCCAGCGAGCGCGAAGTCTTTTGCACGCTGTTCACCTGGGCTCTGGCGCTGGGTTTTGTTGGCTGCATTGCGCTCACCACGCTCGGCGTCTCGTATGCGGCCTGGCATGGCAAGGCGCGACTCGTCGTGCTGACGTGGGCTTGCTCGTCGGCTGCGATCATGGTGCTTACGCACTCGTTATTGCGCAGCTTCAAGCGAGCGTTTTGGACACGCGGTATGAATCACCGGCCGGTGGCCATCGTCGGCGTGACCGAGCTTGGATTTCAATTGGCTCGCAATCTCGATGCTCAACCAGAACTTGGTTTGAAACTGGTCGGCTATTACGACGATCGTCCGAAGGAACGGAGCCCCGAACCGCCAGCCGGCCTGAAGCGGCAGATCGGCGGCATTGAGGATTTGATCGCCGATGCCAAGGCTGGCTTCATCGAAACGATTTACATCACGTTCCCGATGCGGGCCGAGGATCGAATCCGCGGCGTGCTACGGCAACTGAGCGATACGACGGCTTCGGTTTATATCGTGCCGGATTTTTTCGTCTTTCAGATGCTCCACTCGCGCTGGACCGACATCGGCGGCTTGCCAGCCGTGAGCGTGTTCGAGAACCCGCTCTACGGCGTCGATGGCGTCGTGAAACGGCTGTTCGATTTGGTCGCTGGCTCGATCATTTTGACGCTGCTGGCGATTCCGATGTTGATCACTGCCATCGCCGTGAAGCTGACTTCGCGTGGGCCGATTTTCTTTCGGCAACGGCGGTATGGCCTCGACGGGAATGAGATTCTCGTTTGGAAGTTCCGCAGCATGCGGGTTTGCGAAGACGGCCACAAAGTAACGCAAGCGACGAAGGGGGATTCGCGGCTCACGCCGATCGGCGGGTTCCTGCGGAAGAGTTCGCTCGATGAACTGCCGCAGCTGTTCAACGTCATCGGCGGCAGCATGAGCCTCGTTGGTCCGCGGCCGCATGCGACCGCGCACAACGAGCAATATCGGCAGATGATCGAAGGCTACATGCTGCGGCACAAGATCAAGCCGGGTATCACCGGCCTGGCGCAAGTCCGCGGCTGGCGGGGCGAAACCGACACGCTCGAAAAAATGCAAAAGCGAGTCGAGTGCGACCACGAATACATCCGCGAATGGACGCTGATGCTCGATGTCTCGATTCTGCTCCGCACCGTGCTCGTAGTGCTGAAGCGGCAGAACGCGTACTAGGAAGCCCGCAGCGGATATGATGACGGACGGCGATCTCGCGCAGTCCGAAATCATTCCACCGGCATCCTATGAACTCCTACACAAAAGTCGCTCAGCTCAAGTCCACAGCCGCCCTGCGCGAGCGGCTGACCGAACTGGGTTTGGAGTTGCCGGTCGAGGAGCAAATTGAAACGGCAGCCGCAGGTTCGCCGCTGGCCAAGCCCTTGACGATGGGGCCGCTCGTGGCGGGAAATCGCTGGTGCATTCATCCGATGGAAGGTTGGGACGCCAACCGCGATGGCAGTCCTAGCGAACACACCTTGCGACGGTGGCGACACTTCGGCTTGAGTGGCGCCGGGCTTATCTGGGGCGGCGAAGCAGCCGCCGTGCAGCCCGACGGCAGGGCAAATCCCAATCAGACAATGGCGATCGAATCGAATCGCGCCGGCCTGCGGGCACTGTGGGATGAATTGCAAAAAGGCCACGCTGCGCTCGGCGACGATGCGCCGCAAATGGTCGCCGGTTTGCAGCTGACACACTCAGGCCGTTTCTGCCGGCCAAACGACAAACGGCTCGAGCCGCGAATTGCCTACCATCATCCGCTGCTCGATGCCAAATTCGGCATTGATCCCGCCAACCAAGCCGTCGTCTGGACCGACGATGATCTGGAGCGGCTCATCGATCGCTACGTCGTCGCCGCGCATCTCGCGCGCGATGCCGGCTTTCAATTCGTCGACGTGAAGGCCTGCCACGGTTATCTGTTGCACGAGTTCCTCAGCGCTCGCACTCGGCCGGGCCGTTTTGGTGGCGATCTCGCCGGCCGCGCGCGCGTGCTGCTGACGATCATCGGCCGAATTCGCGCAGAGCTGCCCGATCTACCCGTCGTGGTGCGGTTGAGCGCGTTCGATAGCTTGCCGTATCAAACGAGTCGCGAAATCGGCCAGCCGATGAATTATCAACAGCTGCTGCCTTACGGCTTTGGCTTTGGCGTGAGTGAACATGATCCACTGCAATACGATTTGCGTGAGCCGATCGAACTGCTGCAGATGTTGCACGCAGCTGGTGTGTGCGCGGTGAACCTGAGTTGCGGCAGTCCTTATTACAACCCACACATTCAGCGGCCCGCGATCTTTCCGCCAAGCGATGGTTACTTGCCACCCGAAGATCCACTCGTCGGCTGCGTGCGACAAATCCAAGCCCACCGCCAATTGAAAGCCGCCGTGCAGGCGCTGCCGATGGTTGGTACGGCGTATTCGTATTTGCAGGACTACTTACCTCACGTCGCGCAAGCCGTGGTGCGGGCCGGCTGGATCGACGCCGTCGGCCTGGGGCGCGTGGTCCTCTCCTATCCACAGTTGCCGCACGATGTGCTGACCAAAGGCAAGCTCGAGCGCAAAAAGATCTGCCGCACGTTCAGCGATTGCACCACCGCCCCTCGCCATGGCCTGGTGAGCGGCTGCTATCCGCTCGATCCCTATTACAAGGCGCTGCCCGAATTCGCTCAGGTGCAGGAGTTAAAGAAGGCGATTGCCGGCGGATGAGTCGCCCTGGCGGAATAGTCTGCGCATAGCGCTGCGAATAAAGTGCAATGGCTGAGACGCTGCTAATATTGATGGTGTTGCTGATCATCGCCTTGGGGCCAGCTTTGCTTGGTCTGCTGGCGACCGCAGCTTGGTCACGTCACGCACGCAAAATCCTGCCACAACTGCTGCGGTTCGATCTCACGGCAGTGATGCTGCTGTTTACGGGGTTCAGCTGTCTCCTCGCTATTTCACGTGAGTTGCGCTCGGCCGATTTTGCGGAGTCGATCCTGCTTCTCTTCGGTGACATGCTGATCGTCCCTGGTCTGCTTTCGATTCGAATGTGGCTCGACGGCCGGCGCGACCAACGAATTCTGCTCGGCGCACGTCAGCGTTATCGAGATGCACAGCAACTCAAAGAGCTGTAGTTACTGCCCGCTCCGCAATCCTCTTTTATTCGACCACGTACTACTGCGGTACGGCGTTTTGCCGCCTGAGAGCTAGATTCGGGCCCGATTCGATCAAGCGAGATTTATGCGGGCGAACGGTTCTGGAGCAGCAAACATCTAACTGGCTTTTCTGCCTAGGTTTAGGAGAAATATCCGTTTATCGGAATTTTCAGGAATTTATTGACATGCGGGTAACCGAAGTGGTATTTTAAGCGCCGCTTTCTCTGAATGGGTGATTCAAGCCCCTCTCCATGGACTTGAGTTTCTCGAATATCGCGTTCGCGGTGTGTTCAATTATCTTGTTTTGCTGATTGCGTTCGTCGGTTCCACACGCACCAATCAGCGGTTGCGAAGGGGACGAAAATGGTTGCCGTCTCGCGACGATTCCGCCAGGCATTCACGCTCGTAGAACTCCTGGTAGTGATCGCCATTATCGGTGTCTTGGTGGCCTTGATGCTGCCGGCGGTCCAAACCGCCCGAGAGTCTGCCCGGCGAACCCAGTGCTTCAATAACCTGCGCCAGTACGGGATTGCCATCCACAATTTCCACCAGGAATACAACCGGCTCCCGCCGTACTGGTCGGAAAACAAGCTCGACAAGTTCCCCGACGGCGGTTGGATGCTGCACCTTTTGCCATACCTGGAACAGAAGAACGCCTACGATCTGGCCGTCTCGCAAAAACGCGGTCAGATGACTCGCAATCCTACGCTGACTGTGCCGGCTTCGACCGACCCGCCTTACTCGCCACCCGGCTCGACCAGCAACGGTGGCTATTGGCAGAACACGGGCACCATGGACCAACCGCCAACCGATCACATGGGGCACACCTTCCCGCACGCTCCCACCTCCACCGGGGTTTGGGTCGGCCCGCCAAATACACCCACGCCAGGCCAAGGAACGCCGGCCGAATATCAGTACTCGTACACCGGTATCTATGCCATTTCCGATGTCACGTTCCCGGCCTTGTTCTGCTTGTCCGATCCCAGCGGCATGAATAAGAATTTCCGCGTCACTTACAACTACGTTCAATGGACCACGACCAACTACCAAGCCAATTTCCTGGGCTGGGTAAAGAATGCTGATCAGCGCCGCGTGGGCGTGCAATATGATGTCGGCGGACCCGTGCTGGCCGCTGCAGATTTGCCTCAGTTAGATGCGGTGATGAACTTCCGCGATCTGACCGATGGCACATCAAACGTCATCGCTATTGCGGAAGGAATGCGGCTGTGCGACCACGACTACCGCCTCGCTCTTTGGAACAAGTACAGCGAGACCTCCAATTCGCACAACTTCGGTGTGGACTGGAACGGCAAGGGGAACACCTTCATGTTCCAGTCGCTCCCCAACCGCAACAAGTGCAATAACTGGCGCGTCCAAGGTCTCCACTTCGGCACTCTGGGCGTCACCATGTTCGACGGCAGCGTCAAATCGTTGCACAAAGAACTGACTCGCCGCGAAACCAGCAATCCTGACTTCCCCGCCTTGGGTGTCGATGCGACGTTCGCCAGCAACAATCCCAGCGCTGATTTTGATGGAGTGTGGGATCGTCTGATGATTCCCACCGATGGTGCTGTGTTGGGTAATTACTAAACCGGATCGGCAGCTTCATCCAGCAAAAACTTGTGCAGAGGGCCGCTGTTAGAGCGGTCCTCTGTTTTGCTGAATAGCCAGATTTTTTGGACAGCTCATGTCATTTGGCCGCTTCCTTCTTTTGCTGCTCACGCTGGGCGTCGTCCCTCTCAGTGGCTGCGGCAAGCAGATCGATCCTGAGCAAGAACTAATTGCCGATTTGAAGAGCACAGATGTCGCGCCACGCCGTTCTGCTGTTCGCAATATGTGCGACATGCGCCCCGTACCGGCGAAGTTCATCCCGCCGCTGATCGCTGCCCTGAATGACAACGATCCGCAGGTGCGGCAGCGAGCCGCCGAAGCGCTGGGAGAGACCGGCATCGCAGGCCGGCCGTTTGCAGAACAACTCAACAAGACCTCGACGGATCACTTCGACCCGCAGGTCCGCTTCGCCCTCGAACGGGCAGTGAGAAAAATCACCGCCCCCCAATAACAGCCGCCGTTCCTTTAGAACGACAGCATCTTCCGATACTTCTCCATCCGCAGATCCAAATCGCTCCGGTCGATCTGCTTGAGTCGATCGAGGCTGAAGTCTTCCACGTTGAAGCTCGCCACCAAAATGCCATACGCCATGGCTTCCTTCAGCACCTTCGGCTCGAAGCTGTTCTTCGCGGCCAGGTAGCCCATCATGCCGCCGGCAAAGCTGTCGCCAGCGCCGGTCGGATCGACAACGCGGTCGGTCGGGAACGCCGGCAGCACGTACGTCTCATGCTTCGAGAAGAACATCGCGCCGTGCTCGCCCTTTTTGATCACGACAAACTTTGGCCCCAGCTCCAGCACCTTGTGCCCCGCGGCCACCAGGTTTTCTTCGCCGGTCAGCAGCTTGGCTTCGCTGTCGTTCATCACCAGGCCATCCACTCGCCGCATCAGCTCCATCAGGCCGGCGTGCTGCTCGCGAATCCACAGGTCCATCGTATCGGCGACCACCAGCTTCGGCTGTTGCACCTGCTCCAGCGTCTTCAGCTGCGTCACCGGCGAGCCGTTGGCCAGAAACACGAAATCGGACCGGCGAAAATGCTCCGGCAGCGTCGGCTTGAAGTCGCCGAAAACATTCAGCTGCACCTCGAGCGTCTCGCGGTCGTTCATATTCGGCAGGTACTTCCCCTTCCAGAAGAAGGTCTTGCCGCCCTGCACCACGTGCAGCCCCGCCGTGTCGATATTCCGCTTCTGCAGCAGTTCGCTGTGCTCGCTGGGCCAATCTTCGCCGACCACGCCCACCAGCCGAACCGGGGCAAAGTAGCTCGCCGAGTACGAAAAGAAAACCGCCGAGCCCCCCAGCACGCGCTCGCGCGTCGCCGCGGGAGTTTGAATGCTATCGAACGCGACGGAACCAACAACCAGCAGCGGCATCGGAAGACCTGCTTGGAGAGAAATGTACGGTGAAAACGCCACACTTTATCATCCAACCCAAAACCGAACAACGACCGCCAGGCCCTCGACCGCTGCTCCTCATTCAGCACCGGCCGACTTGCCGATCCCCAGCCTCCAGGGAGGGTCTCGTACAACAGTTGTTTCACTTTTCACGCCAGACACAGGCCCACGCCCGCACGAAAATGCCCAGCGAAGCTACGAGGCTTTGTTCGAAAGGCTTATTCATCCCAGGCTCGCTCGCCATTGCCGCCATCGAAGAATTCTGCCACACCGGCTAACTCACCACCGCTATCGAGTGGATCACCCCTGACCAGTTTCCCCTCGCAGCCGATGGTCAGCGAATCACTGAACCGCGGGTGACAGGCGCGTACTCACCCGAGCAGCCTGCCCCGGCCTATGAGGTAAGACTCTTCTATTAAGCCCGGCGAACTCAATTCGATTTCACCACCCACTGCGGCACGAAGTTAGCTCAGGGTAGGGCCGCCAACCGACCGCACCGTCGCCCTAGAACGGCCAACAAACACTAGGACAGTCTCGCTTTCTTACGCAAAAGGTGGCAGCGCATCACCCAACTTAAACATCTTGGAGATCGCTGCGCAGTCGGCTAGAAACTCCTCTTTGTTTACAGGCTTGTATCGCCAGCAACTAAACTCCCTCGTTGCGATCTCGTTACTCTTGCGAATGGCATCCTCAAGACGTTTTTTCGCTTCCTCCTGCCTCCCAACTGCCCAGTTCGCAATCGCCATGCACTGCTGAAAGTTCGCAGCTCGAGTTCGACCAGACACAGTTTCGAGATCCACTACCCTTCCAAACATATCGACCGGGAGCACTTTCGTGAGCCCCCACTCTGCCATTGCGTAATTGAATGCGTCTTCAATTGCCAATTGGGCTGGATCCGGGCGAATGTCACCAAATGCAGCCATTGCCAAGTCAAGGTGCCCATTGCCTATCGCCGCCAGAACGAGTTCATTACGATCTGCCCGGAACGATGGACTGCGAAAATCCTTCTCATTCACGAGCTTCCTGAAATCTCCAGTTACTAGTACTTCCGCCCCTCTGCCTAGCAAGCTTCTGGCAACAAACATCCTATTTCCAAGGTCAAGCGATTTGTATGCTGGACTGGCCAGAACGAGGGACACGACATCAGGATCGCCTCTCCGAAGCAATTGAACAGCCCTATACAGCTCCATCGTATCTAGATCACGATATTGAAACAGCTTCTGCAGGTCATTTTGGGATTCTGCTAAGTTGCGTTGCATTGCATAAACTGTCGCACGCTCGAGCAGGGCTTGCTTTGGCTCAAATCCCAATTCAATTGATCTGCTAAGCATTATTACAGCTTCGGCAAGATTGCCCTCACGCTTCCGAATCAATCCAAGAAGGAACATCGCTTCGCGATTGTTCGCTTGCATGGTTTCAATCGATTGCAGACGCACGTCGATTTTACTAGCATTCAGCGAATGACGCTTCGCAACACCAGCCTCGACCCGCCGAAGAAACCGCAAGACGCCCTCTACATCCTCGTCGTTTTGATCAGCAATATTATCTTTAAGATTGCGGTACTCCTTTGCCAAACGACTATTGGTCCGATCCTTGGTAAAGATCATTTGATCCATCAACGCAAGGCTTGGATAGTAGTGAATCCGAATCAGTTCCTCAAATCCCAGCGCTGCATGTGCTTTCTCCACGCGTGACTGAAGTATTCCGTCCTCGTCATCGAGATCGGGAACATTTGACATTACGAAATGAAGGCAGATTTTCCTTTCGGTGTCGTTGGCAATATCAGATTCAGCACGTATATCGCGTGCCACCTGTTGCAGCCCATTGAGATTCTGTTCGTTTGGATAAAAGTGCAAAACTACTGCATCTGGCAGTTGTCGAGTACAGATGCCCTCAATATCTGAGTGCCCTGTTCTCGAATCGATTAATACATAATCGGGCTTGAAATGGCACTTCCACTGAGCCTTGATATCTTCGAAAAGCAAAAAGCCTTCATTGTCTGCGTAGAGCTTTGGCCAATTAATCTCAGAAAGCTGACGGCGATAGTCCGGCCCTCCCTTTCCGGCGGGCATGACCCAAAGCTTTCCCTTGTCGTCGAGCCCTGTAGCTTCATAGGTAAAATCTTCGATGTCAGGAGAAACACCAGATTGCGTATATTCCGTTACAAGCTCGACAATTCCTTTGCAGGGCAGCGGAGGGCGAAGCGCCTCGAATGTGTGAACACCAGGGGCCTCAAGGTCAAAATCGACTATTAAGACACTATGACCGGATCTTACAAGATCAAACGCAACATTTACGAGCGACATCGTCCGGCCGACACCGCCTTTAAACGAATAAAACGTCACTACATACATGCTATGCCGCCGCCTCGGCTTTAACCAGCCTAAAGCTATTTGCCCGCGCTGAAATTGCAACACTAGGTGCTATCGACCGGAATTTATTAACAGGAGCAATTGCGCCCCTATCACCGGCTGTCGCTTGACTATGACGCTGCCGAAGTCGTCGAAAATTCTCGGACACCGTCAATAGGCGAAGGAACTCATCGTAAGCTGCATTTTGTATCAACTGCCCACGTTCCCACCGGCCAATTGTTGCTTCACCAAGCTGCGTAATCGCAGCAAAATCAGCCCTGCTGAGCTTGTATTGTTCGCGCAGTGCGGTGATCTCACGAGGCGTGAGTACGTTCAAATGCCTGCAGACCGAATCGTGAATCCCTTCTTCAGCTTCGTGGCCAAGAAACTCAGTCCCGCAACTTAGGCACGTCGTGATAGGGACCATCGCCGTAAGTCTTACGGCAGATTCCTCGGCTCCATATTTAAACACATAAGGACCAACTGCGGTTTTAAGCCGATCGCTTTCACATGCAGGGCACAGCATATTTTGAAATCCTGTCATCGGCGAGAGCTAGATGCCCCCTCAGAGTTGCAGGGAAGGGACTCCCGGTAGCTATAATGGAAGCTGCGACCGAAAATTGTACCGCTACCAATCTGGATCTTTAAATAGATCGTTTTTTCTCCACTTAAAATCGTCATGCATATTGCGCGCTTGCCTGCTGGATGAGTCAGCTCTACCCAAGTTGCTTGTATAGCAATCGTATCTAGGCAACTGGCGATAAATTCCCAAGCGGCGTCGGACGTGAACGGTTCATTGTTCTCGGGGTTTAGGACTGAGTGCGGGGACCAGTCGATCGGCGCGCTGCGACTAAACACGGCGGATCGCGCGCTTCGCCTGCGTGCTAGCATCGCAGCTTGTCGGCGAATGTCGGCAGATACTTCATCCATGCGTGTGGGAATCCGGCACGTGCCCAGCTACAGTCGATCATATGACATGAAGCCGTCGATGTCAATCGCCATGACCGCAGAAAAAGATCAAATGATCCCTTGGGGCGACATGTTTGAATCGTACCACGAGTAAATAAATCGTCCAGTATGGCGGCTGAGATAGCTCACATCGGTGCCGGCAAATCCCGCCGTTGAAAGATCACGCCCGCGGCTGCATAGCTGCCGCAGCCAATGCTGAGGAGGAGGACGTAGTAGAGGAGCGGGCCGGCCATCGAGGGGTGGCGGTCGCCGGCGGGGACCCACCAGGACCAGTTGAGGGTGGGGACGTCGTGGGCGATGTAGATCAGACGCTGCGGTTCGTAGGCCGAGAGGATGGTCAGGTATTGCAGCCAGCCGGTGCTGTCGAAGGCGCGGCTGAGGACCTTGAAGATCATTTGCAGGACGAAGAACGTCGAGAGGATGCCGATCGTCCGCCAGCGGTAGCGGTCGCAGGCCGAGGCCAGCGTGGCCAGACCGGCCATGCACACGCCGAAGCAGAAGAGATTCAGGGCGCCCGGCAGAAAGTGCTTCGGCTCGACGCGGTCGCGCATCGGTACGCGGATCTTTTCATTCGTGCCGAACGAGAGCGGGATTTGCCATTCGAGCACGGGCACGCGCAGCGAGCGGGCGGGTTTCACCTCGGTGGCGCGGGCTGTTTGAATGCCGCTGTACGTGCCGCACCAGGTGAGGCAGCAGAGAAGCGCGAGGCAAACGACCGTGACGGCGGCTTGCGAATAGAGCGCCTGCATGCGACTGATCGGTTGGGCGAGCAACATTTCCATCGTGCCGCGACTCAGTTCGCCGCTGACGGCAGCCGAGCCGCGAGCGATGGCAAAGATCGCGATGCAAAACACCACCATTGGTTCGTCGTAGCCGATGGCAATGCGGCCGGTGTAGGTAAGGAGCTGGCCGAACGGCACGGGGGACAGCCGGCCGTAGTTATCCCACAGCTTGTCGACGATGGTGGCGAACGAGCCGGTGTCGATGCTGGCCACGATGAAGATGCGAACCCAGCAGAACGAAAACAGGAGCAAGCCGCTCGCGAGGAACAGCAGCAGCACTTCGTTGACGCACTTTTTGAGTAACACGCGATTCATCGCAACACCTCGGCTGCGACGCGCGCTGAGCCAGTAGCAGTTCCAGATTCGGCCCGATGATAACGATCGTAAATCGAGCGCAAGCCGACCGGCTCGATACGAATATCACGCAGCGGCAAACTCGCCAGCCAGCCGAGCAGCGGCGCGAGATCGCCGGGGGAATCGATCGTGGCGAGATCGCCTTCTTGCACCACACGCCCTTCCTCGCCCAATAGCTCGCGCGGCAGATCGGGCAACGGACCTTTGAGCCAGGCCAGAATGCGATGCTGTGATCGGAGCTCGGCCATCACTTGGGTGTGCACCAGTCGACCTGCACGGAGAATGACGACGCGCTGACAAACTTCTTCGACCTCGGCGAGCACGTGCGACGAGAACATGACTGTAGCGCCGCGAGCGCGGGCCTCGGCGACGAGCTCGAGCACGGTGCTGCGGACCGAAGGATCGAGATTGGCCGTCGGCTCGTCGAGGATATAGAGGGGCACATCGGCCCCCATCGTCGCGGCGAGGGCCAGCTTTTGTTTCATGCCGGTCGACATAAAGCCGACGCTGCGCGTGAGATCGAGCTCGAGGCGTTCGGCGATGGCGAGCGACCGCTCGGGGGTGTTATTGCGAATCTCGGCAAAAAAGCGGAGGACTTCACGGCCGCGCATCTGCGGAAAGAGAGCGGCTTCTGCCGGGAGGTAAGCCACGTTTCGCCGCACTTCGACTGACTGCCGGTGGCAATCGAGATCGGCGATCGAGGCGTGGCCGGAGCTGGGCTGGAGGAAGCCGAGCAGCAGGCGGATGAGCGTGGTTTTTCCCGCGCCGTTGGGGCCGAGCAGGCCGAAGACCTCGCCGGCCGCGACCTGCACCGTGCAATCGTCGAGCGCTCGCAACGGACCATAGATCTTGGTCAGCGATTGCGTAGCGACAATAGACTTCACTGCAAGCATCCCAGGGCAAACGGACGAACGGCCAGCCCCTCATTGTTGGCGTGGGCTGGAGTTCTGGCAATTGGGTGAAGTAGCTAGCGACGTAGGCCGGAACTGCTACATGTCTCCAATCAGCCGCCGGGCGCTAGCCCCCGGCTTGGTCACTTGCGATCGTCGATAAGCCGGGGGCTAGCGCCCGGCGGCTGATTTTGACAATCCGCAAAACTAGGTGCAGCAGTAACCGCAACGGCGCGGGATTGTTCACTCTAGAATCTTACGGCCGACCAGATCGAACTTTTGGCCGGCCTTGAGCGATTGATAATCTTTTTCGCCGGTCGGTTTGCCGCTGCGGTAGTCGTAGAAATGGGCCTGGCTCGCGCCGAGGACCTCGGCGGTGCTGCCGCGGACGACGATGGCCGTGGCTTCGTCGAGGCCGATGCCGAGCAGTTGCGGGCGAAACTTCATCAGCTGAGTCATGTCGGCGAACCGCTTGCGCTGCGCGAAGTGCTGATCGATGGCGACACCGGGGAGCAGGCCAAGGCCGCGCTCGTAACCCTCGGCCATCATTTCGAGATTGCCGAGGGGGCTGCCGCGACAGAGATACTCGCCCTGGATCGTCGCGCCGGCGCTGCTGCCGCCGATGACGCCGCCGTGAGCCACGACATCGCGAATCAGCGGTTCGGCTTTGGTGCCGATATACGCGTCGACAAACCGCCACTGCCGGCCGCCGCCAAACCACACGCCCTTGGCTTTCGACAGGGCTTCGAGGACGGCGGGAGACTCGACGTCGTCGCGTTTGGTCTGCGGCAGGACGATGACGTTTTTGGCCCCGAGCCGTTTGAGGAACAGGCCTTCTTTTTCGAGATCGGGCGTTTCGATCGCCGTCGGCAACACCACAATCGGCGCATCGGGACCGCCAGCGAGCTCGAGAAACTTTTTCTGAATGTCGACAGGGAGTCCGCCGCCGCCGACGATGACGAGCGAACCTTCTTTCACTTCGGGCGTGGCCCATTTCGTGGGCGGGTAGGCTTCGACGGTGCGGGCTTTCGCAGCCCGCTGGAGCGAGACGAGATCGTAGCTGTCGCCGGGCTTGAGCGTGATCGTGCGCAGTTCGCGGCCGTTGCCTGGCGGCAGCAGGATAGTCGCGGCCGATTCGCCGATGGTTTCGAGCTTGCGACCGCGGACGATGAGGGCGGTTCGCTCGTCGACGCCGAGGCCCCACAGACCAGGGCGTTGTTCGAGTGCTTTTAGCAAGCGACCTTGGCGGCCGCGGGCGAGGAAATGTTGATCGACGATCGCGCCGGGCAACAGATCGAGGCCGGTGGTGAGAACCGGTTCGTCTTTGCCGCCGCCGATCATCACGCGACTTTGAATGGCAGCGCCGGCGCTCGTGCCGCCGACCACGCCGCCGCGCTTCAGCACGTTGTAGATTTCAGTTTCGACTTTGGTATTGAGATAAGCGGCGGCGTGCAGATTTTGATTCGCACCCATCAACCACACGGCCGTTGCTTCGCGGAGCGGTTTTACAAACTCATCGCTGTTGGCTTCTTCGGGATCGCGCGTGTGGAGCACCGTGATGCTCACCGGTTCGTAATCGCGATAAGGGGCGAGATAGCGCGTGTCGAATTCCTCTGTGTCGTGCTCGGCTTCGTAGCGCGAACGCGAACTGGGAATGATCACCAGTTTGGCCTTTTTGCCGCCGCCGAGGGCCATGAACTTCGCGCGGATCGAATCATCGGTCGGCAGTCCGCCGCCGCTGATCACTAGCGAACCAGCGATGCCGGCGGGATCGATGTACGGCTGCGCTGTTGTCGGCAGGCTGTCGGCAGCGTGGCTTTGTGCTGCGAGCAGGACGAGGCACAAGCCAAGAGCGAAACGGCGAAAGAGCATGAACCAGCGCTCCGGTTCAGGATCGGGCGGGGGAAGTTGGTGGGTGAAATGAGTTTCCAATGCGGGGGAGGGAAAATCAAGAGTTAGCGCGCACTCGCCGAAAGCCGGAATATCGCTGGCGCTTATTCCTGGGTGCGTGGCGGGGTTGAACTCCATTTACCTTTCGCGGAGCGAAAGGCGACTATGGGAGCCGACGCTGCCTTATGGAAGAACCAGCGCTTCGGGGCGCAGGCAGAGGATCGGCAGGATGAGCGATAGCCAGCCGAGCACCGTGCGGAAGGGGCCGAGCGGCACGCTGTCGTCGGCGGTGGGTGGGTGGTCGGTGCCCATGAGCGTGACGAGCACGGCCATGAGGAGTAGCAGCGTGTTGCCGGTGTAGGTCATGTAGGCGAAGGCAAGGACCATCAAGCCGCGCGAGAGCCAATGAGCGCCGCGGCCGAGTAGCGTGTAGGTTATGTGGCCACCGTCGAGTTGGCCGACGGGGAACATATTGAGGCCGGTGAAAAACAGGCCCATCCAACCGCTGAAGAGAAAGGCGTTGCACTGGCTCATCCAGATCTCACCGTTGGCGGCGGGCCAGGTGGTGGGATGTTGCCACTGCAACCACCAGTCGAGCAGCAGCGGCGGCTTGATGGCGAGCTGACCAGATGGCGGCGGCGAGAGATCGAGCTGCATGACGCCGACCCACAGCACTGGAATGGCTACGGCTAGTCCCGCGAGCGGCCCCGCGATGCCAATGTCAAAAATCTGCTTGCGATTGGCTTTGCCACCCTCCATGGCGATGACCGCGCCGAGCGTGCCGAGGGGCGAAAGCGGAAACGGAATCACCAGCGGCAACGTCGCGCGCACGCGATAGATGACAGTCATGAAAAAATGGCCGAACTCATGCGCGAGCAAAATCGCCAACAGGCTGAACATGAACGCCAGCCCGGTTTGCCATTCGGCGAGGATCGCGCGGCGGAGCGGCGTGAAATCGAGCCCCCCCAAACATTCCATCAGGACCGACGACGGCATCCAGCGACAACAACCGGTAATGAAAATGCTCACGCAACTGAGCGTCAGCAGAATCAACGGCAGGCGCACGTTGTAGGTCAGGGGCTGCTGAGGATCGCCCATCACCGGCTCGGCCGCCACCGCTACGTTTTCTTCGTATTGAACGGCCTGCTCTTCGAGCGCAGCAAGATCCGCGGCCGGCGAAGTGGGAATTGGGTCGAGAGGCGGAACGGCATCCATGGCTTCAGAATAGCATGTCGGCGGTTGCAGCGCGAGGGAGGGAGGCCCGCGTCGTTATCGGCCTAACTTTTCCAGATCGAGCTTGTACATCACGTTGTTGTAGTCATAGCGTGGGGTTGGGCGCGGGTTGCCGGCGAAGGTCGCGGTGTAAGTCCCCTCGAAGAAAATGATCTTGCCGTTTTCCTTTTGGAAAATCGGATGTTGCCGCGGATTATAGAAGTCGTATTTCTCGTGCGTGACAATTTTCGTCGCGTGCTGCCACGGCCCCAGCAGATTGTCTGCCTCTGCGTACCAGATTTCGCCGATCAGGCTGCTGCTGCCGTTCAGCTGGCCGAAGAGGAAGGTCCATTTGCCGCGATACTCGTTCCAGGCCACATTGCCGCGATGTGGCGTGATCGATTTGCCATCGGCGGTTGCGATTTGCAGCCGAACTTCATCGGCTTTCAGCACGCCGTTCTTCAACCAACGAGCTTCGCTGTTCGGATCAAGCTGCGGAGCGTTCTTCTTCCAGGACCACACGACCTTGCCATCGGCATCGCGCTCGATGTCTTCTCGCTGCGGAGATTTTTTGAACGGCCCGGGCTTGAGGCAGGTGAACGCTTCGTACTGCTGCACATCGGCGACGCTCTCTGCCGTGGCTGGCACGCGCACGGTCGGCAGCGGATCGCAGTAATAGATCCACTCACGGTCGGCTTCTTTCACGGTCAGCGCATGGCCTGTCGGATAGAGCGGTGACTCTTCAGGCACAGTGCCCAGATCGTCGAAGACATTCTTTTCATCATTCCAACGACACAAGCCGCGGCGATAGATTTCGAGGCCGCCCCGAATTTTGTTGTAGCCCGCAATCATTTGCTCTTGGCCGTTTTTGTCGCGGACAACAGTCAGTCCAAAAAACCACGTCGGGCCGTCGCCGGGCATGGTGGCGGTATTGCGGGCCTTGCCTTTCTCGTCTTGAAAGTACGTGTAGTTGATCCCCTGCTCGATATCGAGTTGGCTCTCTTTCGGCAGCGGCGACGTCGCGCCCGACATGCCGAACAGGCCCAGCGGATAACCGGGCAAATTCGTATCGCCCCAGAACCAACGGAGCTGGCCGCGATACTCGGCGAACTGCACGCTGTCGCTCCCTTGCACGAGCGCGTTCGCCAGCGGCTCTTTGATCGGCGTCGGTTGGCTGAGGAGCAGGCTGTCGCGATAAATGCCGCTGCCCGTGGTGCGATAAAGTCGCTCGGCGAGGTTCTTTCGCGGCAACTTCACCTCCGCCGTTTTGCCGGCAGTGATCTCGAACGCTTTGCCGCGAAAGCCGAAGCCATCCTTCGGATATTCGTAGCCATGGCTGCTGATGTGGAAGTAAATCGAACGGCCGAGCATGTCGGGTTCGTTGATCGCGACCCAGCCAGCGCTATCGGTGAAGAACGACACACCGCTGACGGTTTTCAATTCCACCAGCGGCACACCGCGCGCGGTCTCGGCATCGACGACGCGAACGCCGAAGTAGTCAGCAGCCTGCGCGACGTGGGTGATGAGGAGAGCGAGGAGGGCTAGAAGGCGTGTCATTTGTTTATTTCGTTCCTGAGTCGGAGTGATTGGGTGATAGGGAGTTGGGGTGATGGGGAGAAAAGACAAATCGAAACTTCTCCTCCGCTCCCCATCACCCCATCACCCGACCACCCCACACCTCACCTCGGCCCAAACCACCCCAGCTGCAGCCACCAAATCAACCACAGCAGCGCCACGCCATACAGCGCAGACCACAGATCATCGACGAGCACGCCCCAACCGCGCGGCAGTTTCTCGAGCTTTCGCACCGGCGGCAGTTTCACGATGTCGAAGAAGCGTGTGATGGGAAAGACCCAGGCGAGCGTGAGCCAAGGCATGCCGGGAATGCGAAACAGCAGCAGCGTGAGGAGCATGCCGGCGACTTCGTCGGTGCAGATGGCGCTGCTGTCCTTCTTGCCGAAGAAACCTTCGGCCCAGCGGCCTGCGGCGACGGTCAACACGCACGTGGCCATGATGCAGATGGCAAGGAGCCACGATTGCATCGGCTCATCGGGGAACATCCGATCAACGGCCAAGTAATACAAGACGGCAGGAAGCGAACCGCACGTGCCCGGCAGGATCGGCGAATAGCCGAGGCCGAAGCTCGTGAGCAGCGTCTCGAGCAGGCGGTCGGTCCAAGTAATTTCCGCGGCGGGTTTTCTCATGAATCGGCAGGTCTGCAAGCACGTTAGTCGCGCGTGGCGTAGGTCTTCTCATGCTTGTTGGCCGGAATCGCCACGGTGTAGCTCTTCGTATCCGCAGCTACCGACAGCTGAATGTGATTGCCGCTGCAGTTCTTCTCTTGATTGGCGATGAACTCGGCGGCGACGTTGTTCTTCTCACCGTCCGGCCGCAGATTTTTGTGAATCTGATAAAAGCCCTGCAGCGATTTCGTTTCCTGCAGATTGGCAAAGACCTCGGGAGCACAACCCTTTGTCGTGCCGTTGTTCATGATGGCGACGCGGGGCTCGATGGTTTGCAGCACGAGCGGATTATTACTCGCATCCAAGCCGTGATGTGTCACTTGATAGACATCGACCTTGCCGACCAGGTTTTGCGGGCAGACGAGTTTCTTTTCCATGTTCCAGGTCAGATCGCCCGCGTCGTAGAACTTGAAACCGCCGAAGGTGATCAACAGCACGACGCTGTTGGCGTTGTCGCTCCCATCGCGATCCTTATCGCGGGCCGTCGCACACACGCTGCTGTTTTCGGCCGTGCCTTCCTTGGCCATGACGAACTGCTGCCGAGCGCCGAGGCAGCGAATGCTCAGTTCGGGCGAACCGGTCGGGAGTTGCTTGAGCGGAATCTTGTCGCCGGGCTGCACGACATGCTTTTGCTCGGCCTTCATCGCGAAGTAGGCTTTGCCGGGATGATCCTTGAGTCCTTCGAACTCGCCGTTGTCCCAGAGATTCTTGACGGGAATCGCTTGCGACAACTCAAGCATGCCGCCGAAGTGATCGCTGTGATAGTGCGTCGTCACCAAGTGATCGATCTGCTTGCGGCCGGCGATTTCGGTGATGGTCTTCACGATGCGGTCGAGATCACGGCGGCCCGGATTGCCGGCGTCGATCAGCACGGTCTCGCCCATCGGCGTGACGAGCAGCGTGGCCGCGCCGCCCTCGGTGTCGATCCAATAAATGTCGAGCCGCTTGTCGGCTTCGCCAGCAAGGGCGGGGACAATGGCAACGAGGAGAGCGACCAGCGTGAGGAGAGTTTTCATGAACAGAATCATAAAAAGAAAATTGGTCCGCCGTTAGTTGGCAGCGGGCCATTTTCCTGCCGGGCACTTTTCGTGCGGCACCCAAGTCTTCGCGGCGATGAAGCAGCCGCATTGAATGCACCGAGTGCCATCGTATTGTGGGCACATCTTGCATAGAGCCAGGCGCTCTTCGCGAACCTCGCGACTGACGGTCTTGCCGCCACTGGCGACAAACTGCGCGGCCGAGGCAGTGAAGGTCTGCGCCATCGTCCACACGCCCGGATACTGCGTGGCTCCTTGCTGCGGAGACGCCTGTTGAGCCGGCGCCTTTTGAACTGGCGTTTGTTGCACCGCAACTGCGGCGGCCTTCGGCTGTGGAACTACTTGTTGTTGTGGCACGACAGCCGCTGGGCGGGCTACGACTTTAGCCGGAGCCACGGGAGCCACCGGAGTTGCGGTCGGCGTCGCTGGCTGCACGGGGAGTTGCGGCGAAGAAATGATTCGGCCCGTCCCGCGAATGCCATTCGCAGAGACATCGATGGTCCCAAACAAAGCTCGCCAATCTTGGGACATCGGAGCACCCGCGGTGAGGAGAAGATACACCTCACTATAGTAGCCAAGCCGACCACCGGTCAAATTCCCGCCTCGTAGAGTCACTCCGTGACTCGAAACTGTAGTTCGGCGAGGTCAAGTCGATTCGACAAAAGAGTGTTGCGAGTCACGGAGTGACTCGCCTACGTTTCATGTGGGAGGACGAATTTCTGGCCTGAGCTTCGGCCGCCAACTAGCATGAAAGTGAAATGACCTCGGCGGAGAACACCTATGATTCGTTTGTTGGCTGTCCTCTTATTTGTGGCAATCCCCTTTTCTGCCGTATTGGCTCAACCAGGAATCCGCCCGTTCGGAACGCCCGCTCCTGCTCCGTCTGCCGCTGCGCCGTCTGCCACTGTGCCGGCCGTAGTCCAAAATCAACCTGCCGATCCAGTTGTCGTCGGCCAACTCGAGCATCTAGGCTGGAGCCTGACGGGGCCGAGCGCGAAGCACTATATCTTTGGCGGCCTGGCCGTCGCCGATTATGTGTGGCAGGGGAAGCGGCGGATCGTCACGCTGCAGGAACACACCGACCTACCGAAGCCCGATGAGAATTATCTGTATTACCACGAGCTGCGCGACGGCAACTGGTGGGCGTTTCGAAAACACCCTTGGCCCGATCGAACCTATTCGGTTTGGTTTCGTCCGGGCGACGTGCCGGGCGCCAAATGGCAACGGCTACAAATGGCGCGAATACAGGTCTCTGGCCCGTAGGCGGGTTGCGGCGTGACTCACTTCGCAAGCTAACTACCACGGCTGCGAAGAAAATTTGCAAGTTTGGAGAATTTTCGACTAGAATCGCCCCCGGTGGATTCTGGAGCCCCTCTCACTCTTGTTGCAATCTCCCATGCCTCGCTCATCTCGTTTGCGTGTCGGCTTTACGCTGGTGGAATTGCTCGTGGTGATCGCCATCATTGGCGTGCTGGTGGCGCTCTTGTTGCCGGCGGTGCAGTCGGCTCGCGAAGCGGCACGGCGCATCCAGTGCAGCAACAATCTCAAGCAGCTCGGCTTGGGCATTCATAATTTTCACGATACGACGCTCAAATTTCCGCCGTCGCATTTGGGAGGCGAAGCGGGCACCAGCTACAGCTCGGGAACGTTCTTCTGCATCATCCTTCCCTTCATCGAGCAAACGGCGCTCGGAGAAAAGTTTGATAACACTACGTCTTATAATTTGAGTACCAATCCAACGGCAGGCGCTCTGCCGGGAGCCAGCCTGAAGACTTTTCAATGTCCGACGCGCGGCCGTAGTGGCGGAAAGATGTCGGACGCGAATCCGCAGGTGGGAGCGACCGGCGATTATGCGATCTGCAGCATTGGCATATCCGACTTTCAGTGGCAGCATCAATCGGCAGAAGACAAGCTGTATGGCATGATCATTGGAGCGGCGAGCAAGACCAATGGCATGAACTATCAGCCGCGGCTTGCCATGCGAGATGTGACCGACGGATTGAGCAACACGGCCTGCATCGGCGAAAAGCATGTCTATAAGCTAGATATGTATAAAGGCGGTGACGCGGGCGGGAGCGCCGACGGCAGCATCTACCTCACTCAGCAGGTGGCCTGGTATGAATGCCACACCGTGCGAAACATGGCTCATCCAGCCGGGCTGTCGCGCGGCTCGCAGGACAATTTTTCCAGCGAACGCCACAAGATGTTTGGCTCTTGGCATCCGGCGACGGTGCTGTTCTTAATGGGTGATGGCGCGGTGCGAAACATTCGGCAAACGATCAGCCTGACCACGCTGCGGCAATTGGGCGATCGACGTGACGGCGAAGTCATTACCGAAGACTATTAATCGCTTCGTCAATGCTTGGCTTAGCAGTAGCCGCCGTCGCCAGACGGTGGGCCATAGAATCCGCTATCTCGAGTCCCCCGCGCTCTGGCGAGCGTGGCTGCTCTCTTTGGCTGTGGAGGTTGGATGTTTGTTCGCAGGGTTCTTGGATTGGCGTTGCTGTTGTGTGCGTTCGCAGTCACGGGCTGCGGCTCGGGCTTGGGTGATGTGACTGGTACCGTCACACTCGAGGGGCAACCGCTGCCGAACGTCAATGTGATGTTCGAAAACACGCAAAAGAACACCCGCGCGACAGGTACCACCGACGCGGCTGGCAAGTATCGCTTGTCAACCAATGCCAAGGACGATGGGGCCACGCTGGGTGACTGCAAGATCGCCGTCAATCAGCCTGGGCCTGCCGACAGCAGCAAGGGAGAAGGGCCGCGGATCTTTCCTGTTCGGTACGAACGGGCCGATTCGTCAGGTTTTACCTACACGGTCAAAGCGGGCAAAAACACATACGACATGGATCTGAAGAAGCAATGACCGCATTACCTCGGCTGCCGAGTCGGCGAGCAGCCTGAACAATCTGGCCAAAACAAGTTTGACAACGCTTTCGCCGGCGGGTATTTTCACCCATTGGATAAGGTCGATGGGTTAGCTCCCGCGACTGCATCCCCCGCCCAACCGTTAGCTCTTGCCACCTGGGCACGAGCAACCTGCCTGATTTTTCCCTCCACCTGAAACGATCCCGGGCCGCTGGCCATAATCAACTAGCACCCGCTTGATGTTTGCTTGGCCGCAATTTTGCTCCGCTGTTTTTGCTCCCACCTTACCTCCGCTAGCAATTCCTTCCTTGGAGAACCGTTATGAAGTGTGAAGGCAATCGAATGAGCCGCCGCGCGATGTTGACCGTCGGCGCGATCGGCGGTTTGGGCCTGACCCTGACCGATTTCTTCCGGATGAAATCTGCTCAGGCCGATCAAAAGCACTACGACTTTCTCCAAGCCAAGGCCCAGAGCGTCATTCATATCTACCTGCCGGGCGGCATGGCCCATCAGGAATCTTTCGACCCCAAGCCTTACTCGCCGCTCGAATATCGCGGTGAACTGAACCCGATCAAGACGAACACCGGCGAACAGTTCTGCGAAACCCTGCCGCAGCTGGCCACCATCGCCGACAAGTTCGCCGTCATCCGCTCGATGACCCACGGCGAAGCGGCCCACGAACGTGGCACGCACAACATGTTCACCGGCTATCGCCCCAGCCCGGCACTGAACTATCCGAGCATGGGCAGCGTCGTCAGCCATGAATATGGCCCGCGCAACAACCTGCCTCCTTATGTCTGCATTCCCAGCGTGCCGAACGAGTTTGCCAGCAATGGCTACCTCAGCTCGTCGTATGCTCCGTTCAGCCTCGGCGCCGATCCAGCCAACGGCGGCTTCAAGGTGCAAGACCTGAACATGCCGAATGGTGTGACCGAAGAGCGGTTCACTCGTCGTCGCACCGCGCTCGAAGCCGTGAACGATCACTTCTCGAAGTACGACAAGAGCGACAACGTCGGCGCGATGAACACGTTCTATGAACGCGCTTACAGCTTGATCAGCAGCAAGCAAGCTCGCGACGCGTTCAATATCGATGCCGAAGACGCCAAGCTCCGTGATGAATACGGTCGCAACACGGCTGGTCAACGCTTGCTGATGGCTCGTCGCTTGGTGGGCGCTGGTGCCCGCTTTGTGACGCTGACCTACGGTGGCTGGGACATGCACGCCGGCATCACCAAGGGAATGAAGAGCTCGCTGCCGGCTCTCGATCAGGGTTTGACTGCCCTCATCAAGGATCTGGATCGCAGCGGCCAACTGGCCACGACGCTGATCATGGTCAGCAGCGAATTCGGCCGCACGCCGAAGATCAACAAGGACGCCGGCCGCGATCACTGGCCGAAGGTGTTCAGCGTGATGCTCGCTGGCGGCGGCATCAAGGGCGGCACGATCTATGGCACGAGCAACGCCACGGCATCGGAACCCGAAAGCGACGCCGTCGGTCCGGAAGATCTGGCCACGACCATTTATCATCAGCTCGGCATTGTTGCTGACAAAGAACTGATGAGCCCCGGCGATCGCCCGATTGAAATTGTCGACGGCGGCAAGGTGATTAAGGGCTTGCTCGCTTAGTTTTTCGATTACAACGATCGGGGCGGCAAAATCGTTAGGTTTTGCTGCCCCGCGTTTGTTTTGTCCCTTCAGTCCTGCCTTGGTCTTTGTCGTCAGGCAAATCCTTCCTGCGACCCCCGCCTGACCACTGCTTCGGTCTCCCAAGCTAGCTTTCCCTCCGCAAGCGAGAACCGGTATGAACTTCTTCCGTTTTGGGCTGCGTGCATTCCTGTTCTGCTGCTTGGTCTCCACAGTCGCTTTCGCCGTGGAACCGAACCTCGGCCAGATCTCGCCCATCGGTGTGCAACGCGGCACGGAAGTGGAAATGACTTTCCCCGGCCAACGCCTCGCCGATGCCAAGCAGTTGCTGTTCTATTCACCCGGTTTCGAGGTGAAGGAACTGACCGCCGCCGACAACGGTGTGAAGGCCAAGGTCGCCGTCGCTGCCGATTGCCGGCTCGGCATTCATGCGGTCCGCCTGGCCGCGGCTTCCGGCATCAGCAATCTGCGGACGTTCACGGTCGGCCCGCTGCCGGAAGTGAAGGAAGTCGAGCCGAACAACTTGTTCACCGAGCCGCAACAAGTGGCCATGAACGTGACGATCAGCGGCACTTGCGCGAACGAAGATCTCGACCACTATGTGGTTGAACTCAAGAAGGGCCAACGCCTGAATGCGGAAGTCGAAGGTCTGCGCCTTGGCAACGTGATGTTCGACCCCTACGTGGCGATCTTGAATTCGGACCGGTTCGAACTTGCTCGCAGCGACGATGCTTCGCTCCTTTATCAAGACTCGATCTGCTCGATCGTCGCGCCCGAAGATGGCAAGTACATCGTGCAGGTGCGCGAAAGCTCGTTCGCTGGCGGCGGCGCTGCGTATCGCTTGCACATCGGTTCGTTCCCGCGGCCGTTGGCGGTTTATCCTGCCGGCGGAAAGCCGGGCGAAACCCTCCAAGCCCGTTGGCTCGGCGATGCTGCCGGTGAGTTCACCACTAGCGTGACGATGCCCACGAGCACCGACGACAAGCCGGGCGTTTACGCTCAAGACCCGAACGGCATTTCGCCGTCGCCCAATCCGGTGCGCGTGGTCGATCTCAACAACGCCCTCGAAGTCGAACCAAATAACGACGTCGCCTCGGCTTCGCCGGGTGGCGAAGCGCCAATCGCCCTCAACGGCATCATCGAAACCGCAGGCGACATCGACTTTCATAAGTTCACGGCGAAGAAGGGGCAGCAGTTTGACGTGCGCGTCTACGCTCGCAAGCCACTCCGTTCGCCGCTCGATTCCGTCCTTGTGATTTACAACGAGAAGGGAAATCAGATCACGAACAACGACGACAGTGGCGGCCCCGATAGCTACGCCCGTTTCAATTGCCCCGCCGATGGCACGTATCTGGTTTCGGTCCGCGATCACTTGAATAGCGGCGGCCCGACCTATGTCTATCGCGTCGAGATCAGCGAAGTCAAACCATCGATCGTCATCGGCCTGCCGGAAAAAGTGCAATACATTCCGACGACGCTGACTGTTCACCGCGGCAACCGCATGGCCCTGATGGTGAATACCCAGCGAGTGAACTTCGGCGGCGATGTGATTCTCGAAGCTGCCAACCTGCCACCGGGTATGACGATGGAAGCCCTGCCGTTCTCGGGCGGGAAAACCGAAGTGCCGGTCCTCTTCACGGTGGCCGCCGACGCAAATCCGAGCGGCGCGCTGACGAACATGAGCGGCAAGCCGACCGATCCGATGCAAGCGGTTCCTGGCAGCTTCTTTCAGCGGACGATGTTGATTCGCGGCAATCAGAACAATGACGTGTGGGGCCACGACGCCGATCGGATGGCTGTCTCGCTGGCTGACGACGCGCCTTTCAAGCTCGAAGTCATTCAGCCGAAAGTGCCGCTCGTCCGCAACGGCAGCATGGACCTGAAAGTGGTCGCCACCCGGGCCATGGGTTACACCGCGGCGATCAGCGTCAAGTTGCTCTACAACCCGAACGGCGTGGGTTCGTCGGTCAGCGCGGTCATTCCAGAAAATCAAAACGAAACGCTGATTCCCCTCACCGCCAACGGCAATGCCGCCCTCGGCGTCTCGAAGATCATCGTCCTCGGCACGGGCCCGCACGCCGGCGGCAAGGTCGAGACGGCGACCGGCTTCATCGATCTGAATGTCGCCGAGCAGTTCTTCCGCCTCACGCTCGACAAGGGCGTGTGCGAGCAAGGAAAGGATGCCGACTACGTCGTGAAGATCGAAAAGCTGGCCGATTTCCCTGGCGAAGCAACTTGCGAACTGGTCGGTCTGCCGAACGGCGCTACTTCGATGCCGGTGAAGTTCACCAAGGACGCCGAAGACGTCGAGTTCAAAGTGACGGTCGCCAAGGATGCTCGCCCCGGCAAGTTCACCACGCTGATGACTATCACCAAGTTTCAGCAGGACGGCGAGACCGTCACGCACACGCTGGGACCTGGCGAACTCCGCATCGACGCGCCGCTGCCACCAAAGGTCGACGCGCCAAAGCCCGCCACTCCTTCGCCGATGGCGCAACCGATGCCGATGGCCACCAAGCCGCCGGAAAAGAAACGCCTCTCTCGGCTCGAGCAATTGCGACTCGAAAAAGAAGAAGCGGAAAAAGCAGAAAAGAAGTAAGCGAATCGCCAGGCGTCGCTTTAGCGACAGTCACCTCCCTCGCCCCGCTTCGGGGAGAGGGCCGAGCAGCAAACGAATCCAACCACGCATAACCAAGTTAGATATTTCGCGGAGCGAACCATGTCCAAAAACCTAGCTCTCTCGCTGCTGGCTTTGTCATTACTGGCAACCTCCGCCTCCGCGCAGCAGAAGTTCACAGCTCTGCAGGTCTATCCGCCCGACGTGCATCTGAGCACCAAGCAAGACCTGCAACGCTTCGTGGTCGTCGCCACGCGCGAAGACGGCGTGACGCTCGAAGTGACGAACCAATCGTCGATCAAGCTGGCCGACGACAAGCTCTGCCGGATGGATAAGAACACGCTTTATCCGGTCGCTGACGGCAACACGATGCTCAATGTCGAGTATCAAGGGCTGAGTACTTCGGCCACGGTCGAAGTGAAGAACGCCACTGCCGATCGGGGCATCAGCTTTCAACTCGACGTGATGCCGGTCTTCATGCGTGGCGGTTGCAACACCGGCAGTTGCCACGGCGCGGCCCGCGGCAAGGACGGTTTTCGGCTGTCGCTGTTCGGCTTCGACCCGCAAGGCGATTACTACCGCATCACGCGCGAAATGACTACGCGCCGCATCAACCTGGCTTCGCCTGCTGATAGCTTGCTCGTGGAAAAGTCGATCGGCAGCGTCCCCCACACCGGCGGCAAGCGGTTCGCCGGCGACTCAGAACACAACCTTACGCTCCTCCGCTGGCTCGAAGCCGGTGCTCCAAACGACGCTGCTCCCACCCCCGCAGTCCTCGGCGTTGATCTCTATCCACCGAGCGCTGTGCTCGAAGGCGAAGGCGCCACGCAGCAGTTCATCGCTCGCGCTCGCTACGCCGACGGAACCGATCGCGATATCACTTCGCTCGCGACGTTCATGACGAACAACGACAACAGTGCCCCGATCACGCCGGACGGCTTGGTGACTGCTTCCAACCGCGGCGAAGCGTTCATCATGGTCCGCTTCGAAACGCACACCGTCGGCAATCAGGTGCTCGTCCTGCCGAAGGATTTGAAGTACACCGCGCCTGCCGTCGAAGGAAACTACGTCGATCAACTCGTCGGCGAAAAGCTGAAGAAGGTCCGCATTCTCCCTAGCGGCGTGTGCACCGATGAACAGTTCATTCGCCGCGTGTCGCTCGACATCACCGGATCGTTGCCGAAGGAAGAAGACTTCCTGGCCTTCATGGCCGACGGCGATCCGGGCAAGCGGGCCAAGCTGATCGACAAGCTGCTCGACCGCAAAGAGTTTTCAGAAATCTGGGCCATGAAGTGGTCCGAGTTGCTCATGATCAAGAGCAGCAACCAGGTCAGCTACAAGTCGATGTTCCTCTATTCGAACTGGCTCACCGACCAGGTGGCCAATGACGTTCCGCTCGACAAGATGGTGCAGGACCTCCTCAGCGCCTCGGGCGGAACTTTCAAAAGCCCGGGAACCAACTTCTATCAAATCGAACGCGACACGCTGAAGACGGCTGAAAATGTCGCGCAAGTTTTCTTCGGCATTCGCACCCAATGTGCCCAGTGCCACAACCATCCGTTCGATCGCTGGACGATGGATGATTACTACAGCTTTGCGGCGTTCTTTGCTCAGATCGGCCGCAAGCAGAGCGAGGATTATCGCGAGATCATCGTCTTCAACAGTGGCGGCGGCGAAGTGAAGCATCCGGTCAACGGCAAGAACATGGCCCCGAAGTTCCTCGGCGGCATCGAAGCCGATGTGAAGGGCAAGGACCGCCGGGCCGTGCTCGCCCAGTGGATGACCTCGCCCGAGAATCCCTTCTTCGCCACCAGCGTGGCCAACCGCGTGTGGTCGCACTTCTTCGGCAAGGGCATTGTCGAACCCGTCGATGACATCCGCGTCAGCAACCCGGCCAGCAACCCCGAACTGTTTCAGCAGCTCGGCAAGAAGCTGATCGAGTACAAGTACGACTTCAAGCAACTCGTCCGCGACATTTGCAACTCGCAAGCTTATCAGCGGTCGGTGGAGCGGAACGAATCGAACATGGCCGACCTGCGGAACTTTGCCCACGGCAACGTCCGCCGCATCCCTGCCGAAATGCTGCTCGACTGCATCAGCCAGGTGACCGACGCTAAGGACAAGTTCCAAGGCCTGCCGCTGGGTGCTCGCGCCACGCAGATCGCCGACGGTAAGACGAGCAATTACTTCCTCACCACGTTCGGCCGCTCGCCGCGCGAAACGGTGTGTGCTGGCGATGCCAAGACGGACCCGACCTTGTCACAAGCGCTGCACATGATCAACGGCCAGACGATCCAAGGCAAAATCGCCGCCGGTGGCCTCACGCGAAAGATGCTCGCCGAAAAGAAGACGCCGGAGCAGATCATCGAATCGCTCTACATCCGCTGTCTGTCGCGCAAGCCGACGCCAGAGGAATCGCAACGGCTGCTGACCACTGTGTCGCAGTCGGAAAATCCCCAAGCCGGTCTCGATGACGTCTTCTGGGCGATCATGAACAGCCGCGAGTTTTTGTTCAACCACTAAGCAGTACATAAGCCTGAAGCGCAAGCGAAGGGATCACCGCAATCCTTCGCTGGCGCGTCAGGCTCGTAAGTTGTCGGAGTTTGGTTATGGTTCGCAGCTTCAGCTTCATCGTTGTCTTCAGCTTGTCTGCTTCTGCTGTTTTCGCGCAAGCTCCTGCCAAGCCGGCTGATCCGGCCATGCCGAAGATCACGTACGACGATCACGTCCGCCAGATCTTCAAGGATCACTGCTTTGCCTGCCATGCGCAAGATCGGGCGAAGGGCGGCTTGGTGCTCGATAGCTACGCCAAGGCGATGGAAGGTGGCAGTAGCGGTGAAGTAGTGATCGCTGGCGACACCGACAGCAGCCGCTTGTACGCGCTGGTCAGCCACAAAGAAAAACCCGAAATGCCGCCGATGACCGAGAAGCTCGCGGCCGCCAAGCTCGACACGATCATGAAGTGGATCGAGCAAGGAGCGCTCGAAAACAGCGGCTCGAAGGCGAATATCAAAAAGAAGAACAACCTCGCCCTCGCCAGCGTGAGTGCCAGCGGCAAGCCGACCGGCCCGGTCGCGATGCCGGAAGGTCTGCTCAAGCAGCCCGTGCAATACACGCAAAAGCCGGGCGGCATTACGGCTCTCGCGGCCAGCCCTTGGGCGCCGCTCGTCGCTGTTGCTGGTCAAAAGCAAGTCTCGCTCTACAACACCGACAACGGTCAGTTGCTCGGCGTGCTGCCGTTCCCGGAAGGCATTCCGCATGTGCTGCAGTTCAGCCGCAACGGCAGCGTGCTGCTCGTCGGTGGTGGTCGCGGCGGTCACTCGGGTCTCGTCGTTCTGTACGACGTGAAGACTGGCAAGCGGATCGCGAAGGTCGGTGAAGAGCTCGATTCGGTCCTCGCTGCCGACATCAACAACACGCATTCGCTTGTGGCCCTCGGCGGTCCGAGCAAAATCGTGCGCATCTATTCGACCGAGTCGGGTCAGCTGCTGCATGAAGTGAAGAAGCACACCGATTGGGTGACTGCCGTGCAGTTCAGCCCCGATGGCGTATTGCTGGCGACCGGCGATCGCGCTGGCGGCCTGTTTGTGTGGGAAGGCGAAACCGCCCGCGAATACCTGGGCATGCGCGGCCACACCGGCTCGATCAGCGGCGTTGCCTGGCGGCCTGATTCCAACGTGCTCTGCAGTGGCAGTGAAGACGGCAGCGTTCGCCTGTGGGAAATGAACGACGGCAATCAAATCAAAACCTGGCCCGGCCACGCGGGCGGCGTGTTCAGCGTGCATTACGCGCAGGACGGCCGCATCGCCACGGCAGGACGCGACAACACGGTCAAGCTCTGGGCCGGCGACGGTGCTGCGATCAAGACCTATCCGAACTTCCCCGAACCAGCCCTCCGCGCTGTCGTCGTCCACGATGGTAAACGGGTGATCGGCGGCGATTGGCTCGGCAATCTCAAAGCGTGGGATGCGACCGAAGCCAAGGAGCTCTTCGTCCTCGCGCCGAATCCGCTGCCGCTCGAACAAGCTCTCGCTGCCGCGCAAGCAGCCGTTGCGCCGAAGCAAGCTGCGGCGACGCAGGCTCAAGGCGAGCTCGATGCAGCCGCCAAAGCGGTCGCCGAAAAAGAAGCCGCACTGCAGGCTGTGATCCAGAAAGACGCGGCTCAGGTCGCGCTGATCGCTAAGCTCGATGGGGACAAAGTCGCTGCTGCCAAGATTGTCGAAACCACAACTGCAGCGGTGACCGCGCAGACGCAAAAGCAGACTGCTGCCCTCGCCGCGCAGAAAACTGCTGGCGATGAAAAGGCTGCGGCGGAGAAGCTCGCTGCGGAAAAAACAGTCGCTGCCAAGACCGCCGCCGATGCTGCCGCTGCCGACAAGGCTGCTGCGGATAAAGCAACTGCTGAGAGCGCTGCCGATGCTCCGGCGCTGGCTGAAAAAGCGAAGGCCTCGGCGGAAGCTGCAGCCAAGGTCGAAGCCGAACGGGCCGCTGCCGCTGCGGTGGTTCCGGCGAAAGTCGAAACGCTCACCAAGGCCGATGCTGCTGTCGTTGCTGAAAACGCCGCGCTCGAGCAAGTCAAACAGCAACTGACTGCCGCCAATGCTCAGGTCGCGAAGCTCACCGCCGATCACAAGACAGCCGGCGATCAGCTACCTGCCATCAAGGCTGAAGTTGCCAAGCTCACCACCGAAAAGGCTCCTCTCGAAGCTGCCGTCGCGCCGAAGAAGGCCGCAGCCGAAGCTGCTCAAGTAGCCCTCGTCGCTGCTCAGGCTGCGGTGACCACTGCCCAGGCCGATCGCGAGGCTTTTGCGAATATGACGGCCAAGCTGGAGGCAGCCATTCAACAAGCTTCGCAAGGGATCGCCGCCAAGCAGACCATGGCAACGCAACTTGAAACTGAGAAGAACGCAGTCGCCACGCAAGCGGCCGAAAAAGCTGCAGCCACCAAGGCCATGGCAGACAAGGTCGCCGCATTGCAGGCCGAACTGGCCAAGGCCCAAGCCGATCAGAAGGTGGCTGATGATGCTCTGGCCGCCAAGGCGAAAGCGGCAGCCGATGCCCAAGCCGCCCTGGCCGAAGCTCAGGACCTGGTCGATAAGGCCGCCGCCGACAAGAAGGCCTTCACCGATGCCTACGGCCCGAAGTAGGGCTTAGAGCCATTTCGCCAACGGCCCACCTCGAGCCGCCAAGGCATCGACCTTGGCGGTGACAACCGGATCCTCGACAAGCGCCGGCGCGTGATGGGGCTTGATGCGGGCATCGATCACGAGTGGTCCGCTGCAGCCCCAGTGTTTTTGCTGCGTCGTCGCTTCCACTCCGTAGATGTCCGCGGCGGGATTGCTGCGGGTGAACGTCACCCAGAGAAAGTTCTTTAGCGTCGCCGCCGAAAACTGGCTGTCGTCGACGATGACGAGGAGGGGCAGCGAGGCGAGAGGCGGGAGGCGGGAGGCGAGGGAGGCAGTGAAGGCTTCGATATCGGCCTGGTAATTGGCTGGTTGCGAAGTCGTCCGAGTTTCGAAAGAGGGCTGCGGTTCAATCTTCGGGCCGTTGATCACGAGCACGCCGGGGAGTGCGAGCTTGGGCTCGGAGAATCCCGGCGGCAACGACAAACCGGCGGGGACTTCGCGGGCCAGCGTGCGGCGCGGCGGACCGACGGCGGCGATCACGACTTTGGAACCGCGATTGAGCCCGTCGCCTGAGTAGTCGAGCGTGTCGATCGTCGTGCAGGTTTGAAAATGCAGATCCCGCCGCCAATCAACGCGAGCCAGCACGTGCTGCAGGAAAGCGGCTTCGTTGTCGGCATCGAGTTGCGGATCGTCACCAGCATTGGCAATGAGCAGGTACTTCGCCAATGACATTTGCCCCTGACCGAGGATTGCACTGGCCTGCGTCAGCAATTCCTGCGGCTGCGATTGCGAATGAAACGGCATGTACCGTTCGTTGCCGATGGCGAGGAGCAGCGGATGCACGCCGGCCGCGTCGACCGCGTGGACTTGCTTCACGCCGGCGATGACCGTGGGAATAACCGGGCCGGTCAGCTCGTGAATGAGCTGACCGAAGGTCGTGTCTTCCTGCGGTGGCCGACCGACGACGGTGAAGGGCCAGACGGCATCGCTGCGGGCCCAGACCTCTTCAACTTCGAGCACCGGAAAATCGTGGGCCAGGCTGTAGTAACCCAAGTGATCGCCAAAGGGTCCTTCGGATAACGTGCGGCCGGGCCGAATGACGCCGCGCAAACAGAAGTCCGCATCGGCGTAGACGGGGAGGTTGTTGCCGGATGGCGTTGCGCGGCGCGCGAGAGGGATGCGCTGACCAGCCAGTGCGCCGGCGAAACCGAGTTCGCTCATTCCTTCCGGCAACGGCATGACGGCGGCGAGCGACATGGCAGGATGACCACCGACGAAGACATTCACCTTGAGCGGTTCACCCTTGGCGAGGGCCGCCGTGTGGTGCACGCCGATGCCGCGATGAATCTGATAATGCAGGCCGGCTTCGCTCGCGGAATATTGACTCCCCGCGAGCTGAACGCGGTACATCCCCAGGTTGGAATGCTGCCAGCCGGCTTGGTTGGGGTCTTCGGAATAGACCTGCGGCAAGGTGATGAACGGCCCGCCGTCGCGCGGCCAGGATTTCAGCTGCGGCAGGTCGCTCAGTTTGATCTGCTGGCCAAAGATCGCGCCGCCGCGCACATACTTCGGCTGCATCCGCCAGCCAGTCAGAGGCGCACTCCAGTAGCGACCGGGATTGCGAAAGAACGCCCCGGCGTCGATCTTCAGCTCGATTGCCCGGCGGACGTTTTCGTACGTGTGACGAAAAAGATAGCGGGCCCGCTCGATCGTGCCGAACAGATTCGAGACCATGCCAAACCGGCAATCCTTGACGCGTGTGAACCAGACGGCAGGCCCGCCGCTGGCATACACCCGCCGCTGAATTTCGGCGGCCTCGAGGTGCGCATCAATTTCGTCTTCAAGCCGAACCAGATGGCCGGCCCGCTCGAGATCGATCAAAGTGCGTTGAAGAGAGAACATGAATGGCGAATGCTCACGACTTAGCCACCGGCTTTAGCCGGTGGTCACGAATTCAAAAACAACCGGCTTTAGCCATTCGGCACGTGGTGTTCGACCGCAGGAATGGCTAAAGCCGGGGCATTTTCGGCAAGATAACCACCGTCTAAAGCCGGTGGCTAAGCAGTACGACAACTGCGCATGGTACCGAAAATCAGCGAGCTATCTTAACGGCAGGCGGCTATCGTTTGTCAGAGTAGTTTGGATTACAGTAGCGAGCTGAGCTTGCTACCCGCACCCTGGATTCTCTCCCATGCGTTTTTCACGGCTATTCCTTTTGGCTGGATGTCTGTCGCTGGCACTGTTTTCTCAGACGGTATGTCGCGCCGATGGCCCTGCCGACAACAATCCCGACACTGTTCGCCGTGTTCCCAAGCTGGGCGTCGAGCCCACGGCGGAGCAGACCAGCAAGTTGCAAGAGGGGCTGAAGAAGCTGCGCAGCGAAATCGACGGCCTGCGGAAACTCAATCGGCCGCGCGTCAATGAGCTGCTGCCGGACATCGAGATCTTTCACCGCGCCGTGAACGACGCACTGGTCTATCAGGAATTTTTCGACGCCAAGGAAATCGACGGCGCCGATCGCTTGCTCGACGAAGGAATGTTGCGGGCCACGTCGCTCGCCAAAGCGCCGAACGACGAACCGTACTGGACGAACCGGCCTGGCCTGACCGTGCGCGGCTTTGTCTCGAAGCTCGACGGCAGCGTGCAGCCGTACGGCCTGGTGATTCCCGATAGTTATGATCCCAAGCGGGCCGAGGCTTTTCGCTGCGACATCTGGCTGCATGGCCGGGGCGAAAATCTGAGCGAAGGAAACTTTCTCCGCGACCGGCTCAACAGCGTCGGCTCGATTTCGCCGCGCGATACCATCGTGCTGCATCCCTACGGCCGGTATAGCAACGCCTTCAAATTCGCTGGCGAAATCGATGTGCTCGAGGCGCTGGCCAGCGTGCAGAAAAGATATCGCGTCGATGATAATCGCGTCGCGATGCGGGGCTTTAGCATGGGTGGCGCAGGGGCCTGGCAGATGGCCGTACACTTTCCCGATCGTTGGTTCGCGGCCAATCCGGGCGCGGGGTTCTGTGAAACGCCGGAGTTTCTCCGCGTCTTTCAGAAGCAAGAGCTCAAGCCCAAGTGGTGGGAAAAAACGCTCTGGCAATGGTACGACTGCCCGGTTTGGGTCGACAACCTGAAGGGATTGCCGACGATTGCTTATAGCGGCGAGCTCGATACGCAAAAGCAGGCGGCCGATGTGATGGCCGCCGCGATGGAGGCCCGCGGCATGCAGCTGCGGCACATCATCGCCCCCGATACCAAGCATGCGATCACCCCCGAAGCCCGCGACGAAATGGAACGCCGGCTGCGCGGGCTCGACCAATATGTGGGTGCAAGCCTGGGCGATTCCGTCGATTTCACCACCTGCTCGCTGCGGTACGCCAAGAGCTCGTTCGTGACGGTCGATGAACTCGAGGAACACTGGAAGCCGGGGCAGATCCGCGTGCAGCTCAACGGCGAGGTCCGCTTCCGCGCGAAGGGGATCACGGCGTTCACGGTCGATTCGCTGCCGACCTATGTCGTCGAGCACGAGGGGATCGAAGTCATTGTCGAAGAAGGTTTGCCCGGCGCCGCCGCCGACGACCCGAACGCCGAAGAATATTCGCTCGGCACGATCGGCGTGCAGAGCGACAAGTCGTACAAGTTCTCGGCCCACAAGATCGGCGACCGCTGGCACCTGGGACCGCGCACCAACGAAATCGGCCTCCGGAAAAAGCCGGGGCTGACCGGGCCGATCGATGATGCGTTTCTCGATTCCTTCCTGTTCGTCGCCCCGACCGGCCAGGCCTGGAACGAACAGCCCGCGGCCTGGAGCGCCAGCGAACTGACCCGCACCAAGGAACATTGGCGTCGGCACTTCCGCGGCGTGGCGCGCGTGAAGAACGACAAGGACGTCACTCCCGATGACATCGCCCGCCACAACCTCATCCTCTGGGGCGATCCGGCCAGCAACACGGTACTCGCGCAGCTCGCCGGCAAGTTGCCGATCAAATGGACGGCAGAAGAGATCAAGGTCGGTGGCAGTTCGTTCGCCGCGAAGCAGCACGCGCTGGTGGCGATCTATCCCAATCCGCTGAACCCGAAGAAGTATGTCGTCCTCAACAGCGGATTCACGTTCCGCGAATTCGCTTACCTGAACAATGCCCGCCAGGTGCCGATGTTGCCCGACTGGGCGGTCGTCGATCTGACCACGCCGGCGAACAGCGTTTGGCCGGGGAAGATCGTCGCGGCAGACTTCTTTGATGAGCGCTGGCAGCTGAAGCCGCTGCGGAGTGTGGATTCGCGGCCGTGAGGAAGTGCGGAGTTAGGGAGATAAGGAGATCGGGATGTGGGGAGATAGGGATGCATTTTTTCGCGCTATCACCCGATCGCCACGTCACCCTACCTGCCTACGGTAGCTACTGATTCCAAACAGCTCGTCACAAGGCCGGGCCAGCGCCCGGAACTGCTTGGCCGGGATCGTCACGGTCTGCCACTTTGGCGAGAGGACGCGCGACCAGCCGGCGTAGTGATCGAGACGAATGCCGAGGAAGCCATACAAGCTGCCGCGAAACTCAAACAGCTGCTCGGCGGGGAGCGGCGCCTGATCGCCCACCACGTTGAAAGCGAAGACCAGCAGGGCTTGAAATTGCCCGGCGAAGAGCGTTTCCCAGTGGGCGAGGCTGCGGAGCTCGTCGGCCGTCGACCAGTTCTTCCAGTATTGCTTGGCACGGCCGCTGGGAAATCGCCGCCCCTTGATATCGACCAGCCAGCTGCCGAGTCGTTCGCCGCGGCGTGACAACGGCGAGACGATGAAATCGAGACTCTTCAGCGACGATCGCTCGGCGTCATCGTCATCTTCTCGCTGCGGCGGCAAGGTCAAGCTCCGCCGAGTTTCATCCACGGCCACGTACGGAATGGTGCGTGCGCGGAGATACGCCTCGAAAGCGGCTTCGTAGTGATTGTCTCGCTTCGTCATGGAGGAAAGGCAGAAGTGAGAACGCAGAATGCAGAAGTGAATGCAGCAGTTCCGATACTACAAAATCAGAGTGACAACCCTGTGTCACTGTCTCATCTTCTGCCTTCACTTCACCCGCCGCACCCGGTGGTTCAGCGTATCGCCGATGTAGACAGCACCGTCGGGACCGACGCAGATGCCGTGGGGGCGGTCCATGGTGGCCGAGGTGGCAGGCCCGCCGTCGCCGGAGGCCCCTTTGTGTTTCGGGCCCTGACCAGCATAGGTGCTGATTTTGCCGGTTTGAGTATCGACCAGACGGATAGCGTGGTTTTCGGTATCAACGACGTACAGGTTTTTGTCGGGCCCGAGTGCGATGCCCTTCGGCCCATCAAAGGTCGCTTCCATCGCCGGGCCGCCGTCGCCTGAAAAGCCCTTCTTGCCGGTGCCAGCCACGTGCTGCCAGGTTCCTACGCCGAGTTTGATCTTCCACAGGCTGTGCCCTTCGCGGAGCGCGATCCAGAGCACGTCATCGGCAATCACCAGCGCCCGCGGCCCGAGAACGGGATTCCCTTCGGCCTTTTCTCCGGCAACGGGCAACTTCTTTTCGTCATTGCCGGCAATTGAAGTGATCAGCCCCGTCTTGGCTTCGATCTTGCGGATGCGGTGGTTGCCGATGTCGGCGATGTAGATGTTGTCGTGCTGATCGAGGGCGATGCTGTGAGGCTGTTTAAACTGGGCCTTCGTGGCTGGTCCACCGTCGCCGGCGTAGCCTGGTTTGCCGGTGCCGGCAATCGTGCTGATGACGCCCGTCTTGGCATCGACGCGGCGGATGAGGTGGTTCTGCATCTCCACAAACAGCATGTTCCCGGCCGAATCGAAGCGGACTTCGTACGGCTCGTTGAGCTGGGCCGCGGTGGCCGCTCCGCCGTCGCCGGCGTAACCCTTCGTGCCGTTGCCGGCCACGGTGGTCAGGCGGCCGGTATCGAGCTCGAGTCGCAAGACGCGATGGTTGCGCACTTCGGTAATGTAGAGAGCGCCACCCGGTCCGATCTCCACGCCGAAGGGATCGCCGATGTTGAACTTCACTCCCTCCCCGCTATTGCCGCTGTTCTCCGGCTTGCCTGTGCCGGCAATCGTGGTGATCTCGGCAGCAGCCGACAATCCTGCCCAGAGAAACAGCAACAAGCCCGCGCGCAAGACCAGCATGGTGTAGAGCCTTCGTAATCAAGAGTTCGATTTAAACGGCGAATCGCCCTGCGGTCCCGCAGGGGGTGGTTCATCCCAGGGGCTGCGCTTGACCGGTTTGGCCGGCGGCGGATGAAGCGCCAGTTCGTCTTCGATGACTCGCGTAGGCGCTGCTAGTCGCGTCTGCTCAACATCCTTGGCGGCCAGGATAAAGTTCAGCAAAAAGACCGCCGCGGCAACGACTATCAGCAGCCAGATAGTGCCATCGTTCACTGTCCCTCGCCACAGGCCGATTTCAATCAGCGTCCACCACCAGTTGGAAATCTGCAGGGGCGAGTACTCGAGCGCACTATAGCCATATCGAAACATCGCTTGCATCACGCCCTGCAACGCGAAAGGCAAAGCGACTCCCCCAACCACCAGCAGCAGGTAAAAAATGAAGACGCTGAGCATGCCGCCACCCATCCGTCCCCAGCGGAGGAGCACGCCAAACAGTCGAGCCAGACCAAGATAGATCGTCAGATAGCACAAGAGCGCGAGCCACCAGGCCGTCCACTTCGCGAACGGTGGAATGCCCAGCTGAAAGGTAACGAGCGCATAACACCAACCGAGAAACTCATACCAGAACGCCGGTTGCAAAATGTTCGGCCCGCCGGAATTGGCCGAGGCGTGGGCGTAGCCGGTGATCGCCATGATTCCCAACCCGCCCAGCACGTTGAGAATCGCGAAGACATAGCCCGTTCCCGAGCCCGGATTGAACCACGTGAAAGCCATGCGGCCAACCAGACTCTGCGGCAGTTCGCGCCGAGCCCGCGGCGACAGTTGGGCCATCTCGCCGATCAAAAACGCCCCGGCTACTGCCCAGAAGAGAGCCAGCCAGATCGCCCCGATCATCAAGATCGGTTCTTCGCCGTACACGAGAAATGGATAGATCGTCCAGCCGAAGATCAGCGATTGCAGCACCAGCAGCATGATCCGAATGCTGGTGCTCCGGTTCTCGCTGGCAAAGCTGATCTGCCCAGCCGCGATGAAGACAAACAGAATCACCAGGGCAATTTCAAACATGAAAATGGCGACATTGATCATCCACCATTCCGGTTCGTCATAGGGCATCGACGATCCCGCCGAGAGGATCGCTGACATGCCCATGCACCAGAAGAACGCAAACAGGACGAGCGCCACGACCAGCAGCACGGATAACAACACCTGCCACTGCCGTGAACGAGTGACGGTGGCCAGCGCGAGCGACACCACGCTGAGGAGCAGCGTGGCATAGAACGAATAGAGCAGAATGAAAAAGATCGTCATCACGTCGACGCCGCGTAGCAGATACGTGAAGGCGATGCACGGCGCGAGGGCTGAATAATAAACGAGCATCTGCAGCACGCTGCTGCCGAGCTTGCCGAGAATGATTTGCCGCGAATGGAGCGCGGTGATCGAGAGCAATTCGAAAGTGCCGTCCTCGAGCTCCGACGCGAGCGAACGAAACGCGCCGTAGGGAACAACGATCAGCAGCGGTACCGCCAGGATCAGGTAATAGCCGAACAGCATGAACCGACCAAGCGGCGAATAGAACACGCCCGGCAAATTGACGAGCACGAACAGGAGCGTGTAAACCCAACCAACAATCAGCAGCAGCGTGAAAGTGATGGTGAACTGCCGGCTTTTCATCGCCTGCCGCGATTCCTTCACCAGAATCGGATTCAACCGATCGCTGAGGCCGTCGAGCAGCAAGTCGAACCGTTGCCAAAACGTATTCGTTGCCGCTGCCAATTCGGCCACGATCGGCGTGGGGCCGCTCGGATTGGGCGGCATGGGTTGCAGTGGGTCGCTGGCGGTGGTCATTGCACAAGTCCTTTGGTCACGGCCAGGAAGACATCTTCGAGTGACTGTGTATGGCTGCTGAATTCACAAATCGGAAACCCGGCTTGCACCAACTCACGCAGCAGCGCCACTTCCGAATCTTGCTCTCCTTGATGAGCAAAGCGAACTTGCTGGCCGGTGACTTTTACATCAGCCAGGTCGCTGCGGGCCCGCAGCCAGTTCACCAGCGGCGTGAGATCACCGATCAAGCCAACGTTTACTTCACGGCGGGGCTGCTGTTCTTTTTGAATCTCCGCGACGGTCCCCATCGCCAGGAGCTGCCCCCGCTCCAGAATCGCGACCCGATCGCACATTTCGGCGAGCTCGGTGAGAATATGCGAACTCACCAGCACCGTCGTTCCGCGCGCGGCTAGCTCGCGGATCATTTCACGCAGCTCGATGCGGGCCCGCGGATCGAGGCCGTTCGCCGGTTCGTCCAGAATCAGCACAGCTGGATCATGCACCATCGCGCGGCCCAGACACAGCCGCTGCTTCATCCCTTTCGACAAAGCCCGGATCGGCTTTTCCTTCAGAACGTCCAAGCCCGTGAAGTGCATCACGTATTGCAACCGCTGGTGCCGTTCGCGCCCCACCAGGCCATACGATCGCGCAAAAAAGTCGAGATACTCCTCGACGTTCACATCGGCATAGGTGCCGAAGTAATCGGGCATGAAACCGAGTCGCCGGCGCACGCGATCGGGATCGTTGATCACCGAAAAACCATCGACAAAGGCATCGCCGTACGTGGGGAGCTCGAGCGACGCGAGAATCCGCATGCTCGTCGTCTTTCCCGCGCCGTTGGGTCCGATGTAGCCGAAGACCGTGCCGCGCGGCACTTCGAACGAAACGTCATTCACCGCCTTCGTCCGGCCAAAATACCGGTGCAGGCGGCGAAGTTCGATCATGGGGTGGGAGGCGACCATGCAGGGAGTGGTTCTGGGTTTTGAGTTCTGAGACAAGACCGGTTAGTAGTTGCCTTCGATGACGTGCAGGCTGCCGTATTGCCGTGTCGTGGTGCCCATCGGCACGAAGGGATTCGTGGCGGCGAGGGCGACGTAGCTCTTGGGCTCCAGTGGCTGCCTGCTGAGATTGGCGAACCGCACCAGATTCCGCTCGAGCAGGCTCTGGGCCTGGCTCGTTTGCGAATTACCCCAGCGGTTGTAATAGCGGGAGCCGAATGAAAATAAATCGATGTTCGTATCGTGCAGATTTTCGTCGTACCCGTCGGGAAACGCCGGGCGGAATTCATTCAAGCGCCGGCCGAGCTCGGTGCTGGCGGCATCGGGGTCGATTTTTGTTAGTTCAGCCTCACCGGGCTTCACGTTCTTTCCCACGAAGTACGTTCCATCTTCGTCCTTCACGAGCAAATAATCGACCTTCGTCTCCAGGTTGTTGGTCACCGTCAGCTTGTCACCTTTGGCGACGCCGATCTTCAGCGCGGCGGTCGTCGCTGCCGACTTGGTGACTAGCAGCTGGCTGAGCGTACGCGATGACAAATAGCCCGACCGCAACTGCTGCTCGTGTTCGCTCCAACTCACCGCGCGATGCATCGACCGCTGACCATTACGGAATGTCGGTTCATGCAGAAAGGGAAGCACGACCGTGTCGTCCTGAAACATCAAGCCGCGCGAAGGCGCCATCGAAGCGTAGTAGGCCTGCCGCGAAGTCGTGGCGGCGACGCCAGCACGTTGATCGAGGGCGGTGTAGCTGCGGACTCGCGATTTTACTCCGAGGCCATCGGTGAACATCGCATAGACAAACAGCCCCAGAGTAACCAGAAACGCGCCGACGGGAACGGTGACGAGCAGCATGTACAACCGGCGCCGCGCTTGCAGCACGTAGTAATTGACCGGGCCGATGATCACGACAAACAGCGTGATGAACACCAGAAACGACAACACCGGCGCCTGGCCGATGCCGGGAATCAGGAAATTCCAGAAGTCTTCGTTCCGCTGTTGCTGCGAAGAACCGGTTCGCTGCGTGGGATTCCAGCTATCGCCCGGCAGAGAATTAAGTGCCCAGTTCCAATCGCGTTTGTTGCCGGGAAAGGGATCGTCGGCAAAGGCCATCACGTTTCCCAGGCCGGCTGGGCGGATGACAAACGCCCAGTTCTTGTCGACACTGCCGCCTGGTTCTTCGGTCGTCGCGCCTTGAGTAGCCACTGGCGTTGGCATCGTATACGCCCGGCGATTGTAGCGGCCATCGCTCATCAAGGTGCGAAGTTCGTCACCACGATTTCTCTTGTGCGGCTCCCGCCAGCCGCGGAACTTGGCTGTTTCCGCGCTGGGCCGCGGCGGCAGCTGCAATACTTCTTCCAACTGCGCGAGGTCTTTGAACTCTTTGCCCGTGTTGTAGACAATCAGCGTTTGCCCCGCCCGCACCCAATCGGCAATCGCCCGCAGGGTCTTTGGCCGTTGCTTCGCCAGATCGGTCAGATCTTGCAGCGAAAAGATGATCAAGTCGAACGAAGACAACTCGATCCAACGCTCGGGCAACTCAGCGGGATGCAGGTAGTCAGATTTAACCGTGTCCTTTAGTTCGTCGAAAATCTTCAGGACGTATGTCTTGCGCGATTCTTCTTCGGGGACGAATTGCCCGGTGAATTGGTTGTCTGGAAATCGCCGGATCAAGTTGCGAATGTCGGGGAGTTTTTCGTCGTAAAGTTTTTTCGCCGCGCTCTCACTTTGCCCCTGATACACCTGCAGCAGACTTTCGCGCTCTCCCAGCTTTGGCGCGCGCGAATCGACGGCCAGGATGCAGGGGGTCGCTTCGTTCCAATTCCAATAGTTGCCCCGCGGCCAATTCAAAGGATCGCCCGACAGGTCGTCGTGCAGTTGGCCATCCTCATATACTTCGATAATGATCGAATGCCAGGGAAGATCCTGCGGCACGGGAATGCTGGCTTTTGCGCTCAAGGCGCCTTGCTCAAGCTCCACGATCTGCGAAACAGCGTCGCGTGAGCTTCCCATATAACTCTGTGGCTTGACCACGACGCGAAACTGCCGATCGGCCGGTGCGGGCGATTTGAGCGGAAAAATCTCCACGCGAACCGGCCGGTAGCCGTTGGCATCGACCCAGCGCGAATCGACCAGCATTTGCACGCCGCTGGTATTGAGAGTGCCCGGCGGCGGCAACCGGCTGAGACTGCCGCTGCCGGCGCTGGCGAGCGACGACATCAGCCACACCAGGCACGGGACCAGGCAGCAAGGCATCAGCCACGGCGGGTTTCGCATCGATCACTCCAAGTTAAGACCAGCACTCCAGCCGCGCAAAAGAATCTCGTTCAGGCATCCATATGATTCGGCGGAATCACCTGCCGCGGCAGCCCCGCCGAAGCGAAAGGATTTCCACCCGTGGGAGGCGGCGGACGAAACGCCTGCCCCAACGTTTGATCCCAGCCCCAGGCCAGGCCCCAAAACACGACGAACAGAAAGAACACCAGCAGCACGCCGCCCAGCAGCGTGCACAGGGCAATCGCCCAGGGCTGCTGCCAAACCACGGCCGAGCGCAGCACAAGCGCCAAGACGGCTGCGATGGCGGTGGCTAGCAACAGGAGCTTGATCGTAAAACGAGGAATAATCATCGCTGGATTGTCGCACAGGAGAACCGAGTTGCAAGTTGCCGCCGCGGGGCGAGCGCCGGGGAAAATGGCGCCGGATAATTCCAATAAACCGTACCACTTGCCTGCCGAGCTTGACTGTGTCCCCGCACCTCATTAGCATCGCTTGTGTAGGTGTTCGTTTCGCCAGATTTCATCTTGTCCCCAATTTCTGTGTTGGGGGCGACATTATGACGAGTTGCCGTATGCCGCGGTTGCATGCCCCGCTGCAGATTGTCGCGCCGCTATTGATTGCGCTATTCTGCGCATCGATTGTTCCATCGGCGGCAGCAGTTACGCCCGAAAGCCCAGAAGTGAAGGCGCTGATCGAAAAGGCGTTGTCGTTTCTGGCAAAAGAAACGCACGAAAAGGTCGGCGGCAAGTGCCTGATTGCGTTGGCGTTCAAGAAGAATGGACGGGACGCCAACTTCGGCAAGATCAAGGAAGCCGTGGCGGCCTGTCAGGCCCATCCCTTTGCCGCCCCTGTCCAATGCGACAACTATAACCTGGCCCTGATGATCATCTTTCTGTGCGAAACCGAAGATGAAGCGCATCGACCACAGATCCAGCGGATGTTGGCCGAACTGCTGAAGCGGCAGCTGCCAATTGGGGCCTGGACCTATGACGGCAGCCCCTTGGGCGATACCTCTCAAACGCAATACGGCGTGCTGGCAATGTGGATCGCTGATCGACATGGTTATGACGTTCCGCTGCCGCACATCACCAATGCCATGAACTGGTTGATTCGTACGCAGGACCCAACCGGCGCCTGGGGTTATCACGCTAACTTACCCACGGGAAGTCAGCGCGCGGCGCAGTTACCACTGACGCTGTCGCTAAGCTCCGCGGCTGCCGGTTCGCTGTACATTCTGAAGGAGCTGGTCCTGCTACCCGGTGAAAATCCAAAGGGCACCGCGGGTGGCGCTAAAGATCCCCCGCCGAAGAAAACGCCCGGCGCACTGCAAGCCGTCGGGGGCGAAAAGAAAACAGGCCCGTCAGTCACGCGGCGGCGTCCCATTCAAGGCGTGGATACTGCCGCCTTGAATAACGTGCTGCGCGACGGCAACGGGTGGATAGAAAAGAACTTCACGGTCGAGCCTCCTGCGGAATGGAAACATTACGCGTTCTACGCCTACGAGCGCTATGCCAGCTTCCGCGAAGTTCTCGAAGACAACGCCGTCGAAGAACCCAAGTGGTTCAACGATATCTTCGAGAATCTCAAGAAGACAGTTAAGCCCGACGGTTCCTGGGACGGTGGCGACACCCCCGTCGCCGCAACCGCGTTTTCCGTCCTCGTTCTTTCGCGCAGCACGAAGAAAGCCATCAAGCGCGCCGAGGCGCTCGGCGAAGGCATTCTTCTCGGCGGCATGGGTTTACCACCAGACGTCAAAGATCTGAAAGAACGGAACGGCAAGCTCGTTAGCGCGCCGCTGACCGGCAATATCGATGACTTGCTCAGCATTCTCGATGACCCAGACAATGCCGATGTGCGCGCAATGGCTGACGACAAAAGCGTCATCGCGCTCGACGCCGACCTTTCCCGCCGCACGGGACAGATCACCAAGCTGCGAGCGATGGTCTCGCACGAGTCGTACGAAACACGAATCGTCGCTGTACGATCGATCGCTAAGGTTCGCGATCTTGATAACGTTCCGGTGCTGCTCTACGCGCTGAGCGATCCCGATGTCCGCGTCATTCGCGAAGCCGATCGTGGCCTGCGGTTCATCAGCCGAAAACTGCAAGGCGTGGTGGAACTCGATACGCCCACCAAGGAAAAGCTCGCCACCCTCCGCAGCCGTTGGCGCGAGTGGTATGTAGCCATCAAGCCCGACGCCGAACTGCTGGACTAGAATCAACTTTGCGTAGGCCGGAGCTGGTCCGGCCCAGCAGCGCGTACCACGAAGAGTTTGCAATCTCGCCCTCTTTGGCCGATACTGCAAAGGCTGTAGGCCCACCCTCTTTCCCTCCCCGCCGGCCAACCATGGACGCTCTGTTCGCCAGCTTGCTTCGCGCGCGCTCCTGCCTGCTGGTAGCGCTGCTGTGCACACTGACTTGGTCGTCCGGCCAGGCCGACGAGAGCGTTCCCTCATTTCGCCGCGACGTGATGGCGGTCCTGTCGCGCGCCGGCTGCAATCTGGGCGCGTGCCACGGCAACCTCAATGGCAAAGGTGGCTTGAAACTTTCGCTCCGCGGCGAAGATCCGGCCGCCGATTATCAAACGCTGGTCCGTCAGCTCGAACAACGGCGCGTCAATCTGCAGGATCCAGCGGCCAGTTTGATTCTGCAAAAGCCCGTCGGCCAATTGGCTCACCAAGGGGGCGTCCGTTTTCATCGCGACTCGAACGAGTATCGCGTGCTACACGATTGGATTGCCGCCGGCGCGCCCGCTCCGATCCGCAAAGAACCCAAGCTCGTTCGCCTGGAAGTTACTCCCAGCGAAACGGTCGTTGTCGCTCCCGCTGATTCACAAGCGCTCGAAGTACACGCCGTCTTCGCCGATGGCAGCCGGCGCGATGTTCGCCAGTTGGCGGTGTTCGAACTGACCGACAACCTGGCCAAGGTTGATCCGTTGGGCGTCGTCAAGAAGCTCGCCCTCGGCGAAACAACCATTCTGGTCCGCTATCTCCAGCAGCAAGTTCCCGTCCGGATTGCCTTTCTCCCTTCTTCGCCTGCCATCACCTGGCAAGCGACGCCCGCAGCCAACCGGTTGGATGAACTGATCTACCAACGGCTGCAAACGTTGCAACTCACTCCCTCCGAGCCCTGCGACGATGCCACTTATCTGCGCCGTGCCCACCTCGATTTGCTCGGCGTGCTGCCGACGCCCGACGAGGCGCAGACGTTTTTCAGCGACGCCGCGCCGGACAAGCGAGAGCAACTCATCGACCGCCTGCTCACACGGCCTGAGTTTGCCGAACAATGGGCGCTGAAATGGTCCGATCTGCTCCGCAATGAAGAGAAGGTGCTCGATACCCGCGGCGTCGACGTTTTCTACGCCTGGCTAAAGAAGAATTTCTCCCGCAATACGCCGCTGAGTCAGGTCGTGCGCGAGCTCGTCACGGCCACGGGCGGCACGTACGAAAATCCGCCGGCCAATTATTATCGCGCGATGCGCGATCCCTTCACTCGCGGCGAAACCACGGCGCGGCTGTTTCTCGGTGTGCGGTTGCAGTGCGCTCGCTGCCACAATCATCCGTTCGATGCCTGGACGCAGGACGACTACTACAACTGGTCCGGCGTGTTTGCTCGTATCGATTACGAAGTTCAAGACAACAAGCGGAAGGACAAGTTCGACAAGAACGAGTTCGTCGGTCAGCAGATCGTGAAGCTTAAAGACGACGGCGAAGTGAAGAATGCTCGCACCGGCAAAGACGCCCAGCCGAAGTTACTCGGCGCGAAGCAACCGCTGAACAGCGAAGACGAACGTCTCGCCGCGCTGGGTGACTGGCTGACCTCGGCCGATAACAAACGCTTTGCCGAAAATCAGGCCAATCTCATTTGGTATCACCTGCTGGGCCGCGGCCTGGTCGAGCCGATCGATGACTTCCGCAGCACCAACCCCGCCGTTCATCCACAGTTGCTCGCGCAACTGACCGACGATTTGATCGCTTCCGAGTTCGATCTGCGAGCGCTGATTCGCGAAATCATTACCAGCCAGGTCTATCAATTCTCGAGTTCACCCAACCTGAGCAACGGCCAGGATGCCCGCAACTTTTCCCGCACACTGCCGCAACGGCTGTCGGCCGAGAAACTGCTCGACGCTCAGTGCCAGGTCTTGGGTGTTGCCGCCGATTTCAATGGTTACCCGCTCGGTACGCGAGCGGGTCAGCTGCGCGGCGTCGAACGGGAGCGCGCCCGCGACAAAAAGCCCTCGACGGCAGATCGCTTCTTAAAAACCTTCGGCAAGCCCGATCGCTTGCTGGCCTGCGAATGCGAACGGAGCGGCGAAACGACCCTCAAGCAAGCCTTCGTGCTGCTCGGCGATCAGGGCCTCGAAGAACGCTTGGCCGATCAAAACAACCGACTCGCCAAACTCGCCAACTCCGAAAAGTCGACCGACGAAATTGTCGCCGAGCTCTACTTCGTCGCGCTGCTCCGTCAGCCAACATCGGCTGAACTCGCCGCTGCCAAAACGCTGCTCGCTCAGCGCGAGAACCGCTTCGCTGGTCTGCAAGACCTCGCCTGGGCGCTGTTGAACAGCAAAGAATTCATCTTCCGGCATTGAGCATTGATGAACGTCGAATTCTGGCTACTGCGCACCCTGATTAGCCATCGCGGATGGCGGATTTATGCCGGACCTAAGTTGTCCGCGCTGGTGTGTCTTTGTGGTGCTGGGTGGTAGGTCCACGTTTACGCTAGTTAGTCGACGGACGGATGTGGAAGTGAAACGAGCAGGCATAATCTGGACCTGTTCAAACTCAGTGCGACCGCGCCGTTTGATGGTGATAAAGTGTGATATTCGAGACCCGATATTGCGGCCGACTTTTGCTCTTAAGTCTGGCCTGGAAACGACTTGTGGATGAAATAACTTTTCGCATCACCTGTTATATTCTGGGGGTATGAAAGGGGGGTGTTCACGTTGTTCCAGAAATTGTTGGCCGCTCCACCGCGCGGCGGAAGCCTCGCCATTCCGTCGCTCGCCGCGTTAGCGTCGCTGGCGTGAATGGTTACGATTAGCTGATGAGAAAGAACTCCATGCACATCAACAGCTTTGCTGCCGTCGTGACCGTCAGCAATCTCGAGGCAGCACTTCGCTACTATGTCGACGTCCTGGGCTTTCGCGAGGACTTCCGTTTCGGCAATTACGCGGGGATCGAACGCGACGTCTGCCGGATTCATTTGTCGCAGCAGGGGAATCCCAACGCTGGAACTCCTGGCTCCGGCGCGGTCTACATTTTTTGCGACGAGGTTGACGCTTACTTCGCCGAAATCACCAGCCGCGGCGCGCGGGTCGATGCCGAGCCGAAGGACTATCCCTACGGGCTCCGCGATTTTGTCGTCCGCGATCCCGACGGCAACATGGTGACCTTCGGTGCGCCAGTCGCGACCAAACCGTAGGAAAAGAGCTACGCACGCAGTACGTGAAATGGACGCGACACCGGCGCCTGCTGCGCAGACTTCGTGCGCGGCGAGTTCGGCGTTATAATGAACCGATGGAAACACTCATCCAAGCCCGGCTCGATAAGCTTTCGCCGGCATCGCTCAAGCCGTACAAGTCCCTCTCCAACGAAGAGCTCTCCGCGCGCATCGAAGCCGTGCGGAAGGAGTTTGGCCCGCGGCTGCTGATTCTCGGCCATCACTATCAGCAGGATGAGGTGATCGCTCACTCCGATCTGCGCGGCGATTCGTACCAGCTCAGCCAACTCGCCGCGGCCAGCAGCGACTGTCGCTACATCGTCTTCTGCGGTGTGCACTTTATGGCCGAGACGGCTGACATACTCGCCAATCGGCCCGAAAAGGTCGCTGAGCGCAAGGGCGAACGGGTGAAGGTGGTCCTCCCCGATCTTGGCGCCGGCTGCTCGATGGCAGACATGGCCGCCATCGATCAGGTCGAAGCGGCTTGGAAAGATCTGGGCGAAGTGATCGATACCAACGACATCACGCCGGTTACTTACATCAACAGCGCCGCCAGCCTCAAAGCCTTCTGCGGTCGTCATGGCGGCATCGTATGCACCAGCAGCAACGCCCGCGCAGTGCTCGAATGGGCTTACAAGCGAACCAGCCGCGTTTTCTTCTTTCCCGATCAGCATCTCGGGCGCAATACCGCGCTGCAAATGGGCATCACCAACGATCAGATGCCGGTCTGGGATCCGTATGAGCCCGAACTCGGCGGCAACAGCGAAGACGCCATCCGCCGCAGCAAAGTCGTCCTCTGGAAGGGGCACTGCAGTGTCCATCAGATGTTCAAAGCCGAGCACGTGGCGCTATTTCGCAAGCATCATCCAGGTATCAAGATTCTCGTCCATCCTGAATGCCCCCAGGAAGTGAACGATATCGCCGATATCAGCGGCAGCACTAGCAAGATCATCGACGTCGTCGAAAAAGCAGCCCCGGGAACGAAGTGGGCCATCGGCACCGAGCTCCACTTGGTGAACCGCCTCAAGCACGAACATCCTGAGCAGGAGATTCACTTTCTCTCGCCGGTGGTCTGTATGTGCGCGACGATGTACCGCATCGACCTCGCTCATCTTTGCTGGAGCCTCGAACGGCTCGCCGCCGGCGAACCGGTCAACATCATCGAGGTTGACGAGCAAACGAAAACGGAAAGCCTGGTCGCCTTGGCGCGAATGCTGGAAGTGAAATAGCGAGCCTGGCTCGCCTTATCGCCGTTCGAGCAATTCGGCCAAGTGCAGCACTTCGATCGTTTTCCCTTCGCGATGCAACCGTCCGCCGATATTCATCAGGCAGCCGGCATCGGTCGAAACGAGGCAATCGGCGCCGGTGGCGAGGACGCATTTCATTTTGTCGTCGACCATGTTGCCGCTCACGCCCGGATAGCGGACGGCGAAAGAACCACCAAAGCCGCAGCATTGGTCCTGATGGTGGAGCGGCATGAGTTCCGCGCCTTGCACGTTTTGAATCAATGTTTCGACCTCGGTCGTTTGCTTCAGCATTCGCAAGTGACAGGCGAAGTGATAGGCGACCTTGCCGGTGTACTTCGCGCCAACGTCGGTCACCTTCAGCTGATTCACCAGGAAGTCGCTGAGTTCAAACGTGCGGGCCGCAAGTTGCTGAGCCGCGGCGTGCCATTTTTCGTCGTGCTCGAGCAGGTGCGGATACTCGACCTTGACCATCGCGGCGCAACTGCCGCTCGGCACGACGACCACGTCGTCGCCTTGGAAAACTTCGATCGTGTGCTTCGCCTGCTCCCGCGCCAGATCAGCAAAGCCGCTGTTGTACATCGGCTGACCACAGCAGGTTTGCGCGCTGCGAAACTCCACTTCATGCCCCAGACGTCGCAGCAGTCTGACAGTTGCCATGCCTGCCGCAGGCCGCACGACGTCGCCCAGGCAGGTGATCATCAGCAGGATTTTCATGACGAGTAATCGGTTAGGGCGGCTGTGCGGAATTTGCAGAATCAGAGTGTAACCGACCGCGTGCAGGCTGTCCGTTCCTTGGCCAACGGGTAGCGGTCGCGCAGCAGCCGATGTGGATGACCGCCGCACGTCCGGCCTGCAATCTGCGTATTGCGAGATTTTCGGCTCAAGATACAAGCCCATGGCAGTTCACGGCTTGCGGTGACGTGCAAGATCGTCGCTCGGCTGCGGCATATCACTTGCTTTCTCAGAGGCGGGGGATGTTCTATGCGTGACGTCCCGTGAATTTTATTGAGGGAGGTCCCGATGAAACGATTCCTATTTTCCGCCGCCGCCATCGGCTTGAGCAGCTGGCTGTCAAACAGCTTGCTGGCTCAGGAAGAGTTGCCGCGCGAGCCCGTTCCAGCCGCAGCCGCCGACAAAGCGCCGCGCCTTGGCGATGAAGCCGAACCGCTCACTCGCGGGCCGGTGCACGAAGCGTTCGCGCAAGCAGTGACGCCCGCCGCTGAGAACGGCTTGACCATCAAAAAAGAACCGCCAGCCGCGATCGACGAGATCCCGCCGGCTCAGCGGCCCTCGGGCGACGACGTCGCCTGGATCCCTGGATACTGGGGCTGGGATGATGACCGTCAGGATTTCATTTGGATCAGCGGCATTTGGCGTGCAATGCCGCCAGGCCGCGAATGGGTGCCGGGCTACTGGGCCAAGGTAACCGACGGTTACCAATGGGTCTCCGGCTACTGGGCCGACCTGCGAACGGAAGAGGTCGAATACTTGCCGGCGCCTCCCGACACCGTCGACGCTGGGCCGAGCTCACCCGCACCGACCGGCAACGAAATCTGGATCCCTGGTACGTGGGTCTGGCAGCAAAACAAGTATTCCTGGCGGGCCGGCTATTGGTCGCAGGGTAATTCGCGCTGGTTGTGGACGAACGCTCATTACGTCTACACGCCGCGTGGATATCTGTACGTCAGCGGTTACTGGGACTTCCTGCCGCCGCAACGCGGTGTGTTGTTCACGCCCGTTTATTTCCGCAACGTGCCAGGCAACTATGTTTACACGCCGCGCATGATCGTGAACTCGGCCGGCCTGCTCGATAACTTGTTCCTCCGCCCGAACTATCGCCACTACTACTACGGCGATTACTATGCCTCGAGCTATCGTGGCCATGGCATCCTGCCGTACTTCGCCTTCAACGACAGCCGGCATGGCTTCGACTCGATCTACTCGTTCTATCGCTGGCAGAACCGCAACGACCGCAACTGGGATCGCCAGGTGCAGGATCGTTATCACGACCTGCGCGACAACGAAAAGGGTCGGCCGCCGCGCGACTTCGCCGCCTGGCGAGATTACCGCGATGGCAATGGCAAGACCAACAACAATCCGTTCCTGGTGAACTCGCTGCAAGACTACAGCAAGCTCAAGGGGCACGACCTGAAGTTCCGCGATATCGACGACAAGACCCGTCAATCGGCTGGTCAGCAGCTGAAGGACCTCGATTCCTATCGTCAGAACCGGATGAAGCAAGAAGCCGAAAAGGTTGCTCGTGGCGATGATAATCGCGGTGGCGATCGCGTCCGCTTGCTCAAGCCGCCGATTGGCGACGATCAGCCCAATGACAAGGCTAGCGATAAGCCGGCCGACAAGGCCAACGATAAGCCCACTCGCGAAGAGCGGACGGGGCGCGATGACCGACCGAATCGTGAAGATCGACCCGCCACGCCCCGTGCCGAGAACAAGGGCCCAGCCGGTGCTCGTGAATCCGATGGCACGGTGCCGCCGCGTGAAGCGCCGAAGGACAGCCGCGACCGTCCTGGCCCGCTGAACGACATCCGCGATAAGAAGGATCCCAAAGACGCAGCCGACCGCCCGAAGCCGGATCGCGATCGCACGGGGCCGTTGAACGACCTGCGCGACCAACCGAAGGATGCGCCGCGAGGTTCTGCGACTGGCGACCGTCCGAAGGCCGAAGCTCCGCGTCCTCGTGAAGTGCCAAAGGCGACGCCCGCTCCGCGCGATATTCCAAATGCCGCGCCGCCGCGTGACGTGCCGAAGGCTGCTCCTCCGCGGGAAGCCCCGAAGAGTGTCGCCCCTCCGCGCGAAGCTCCCAAAACGGCTCCGCCTCGGGAAGCGCCGCGGGCCAACCCCCAACCGCCCCGTGCCGAAGCTCCGCGTGGGAATCCCGGTGGTGGTAATCCAGGCGGTGGCAACCCCGGAGGTGGCGGTGGCAAAGGAAAACGCGATTAACTGAACTCAGCCGAGTTCAGCGACTGAGCCACGTAGACTGCGGACGACCAAGGCTCGATGGCCATGGAGGTTGCCCGCAGTTTTTTATTGAATATCGATCAAACGGAACAAACATCCTGTCAGAAAGAGGTGCCTTATGCGTCGCGGTGGAGTTCTTTTCCTATTGCTGATCATCGGCTTGATTGCCTTCAGCTTTTATCGGGGGTACCTGACCCTGAGCAGCCAGCAACAGCCGACCAACAACAACACCGAGATCAAACTGATCGTCGATCAAAACAAAGCCAAAGCCGACGTGCAACACGCTGGTGAAGAAGTGCGCAAGGCGACGGAAAAGATCGACCTCAAGCCGGGCGACTAATGTCAGCGTCGCCATAATGCTCCGCATGATGACAAGTGCAGCCCGCGCTCGGCTGATCGTCGACAAAACCACACAACCCCGTCATCAACTACTTCTCCCGGTAAGCATCCGGAGGAAAGGTGTAACGGGGGCGATTGTAGGGAGCGTTATCTTGCATGAACTGCACGATCGCTGCCGCCTCTTCTTCGGTCGGTTGACTGCGATCATCTTTCCACAGCGGGATCCGCTGCTCGCGATCGTAAATCTCGATGGGTGAAAACAAGAGCTGGCAGAGCTGCGGATTGGACGTGTAGTGATCGAGTCGACAACGGCAAGTCACTTCCCATCCCTGGCTGGCAGCGTGCACTGTGATGGGGCCGGAAAAATCCGCAACGAGTCGTCCTTCCGGTATCACTAACGCATAGTACGAGCGGATGTACACCCAGCTCAGCCAGCAAAGGGCAGCCAGGATCGCAATGCCGATAGCGATCCGCACGACTTTCTTTTGCGTTTTGACAACGGAAGACGATGAGACTGCGGGCGTCTTCTGAAAAACAGCAGGTGGTTCGTTCCGCTCTGGCACCTTAGTCGCCCCAACGTTTCATCAGCTGGTGTTCGATGCCGAGCTGATCGAGAATCCGCGCGACGATGAAATCAATCAAATCGTCGAGCGATCGCACACCGTGATACCAACCCGGCATGGCGGGGAGGATCACGGCGCCGGCCTCGGCGACTTTTTTCATGTTGTCGAGATAGACGAGCGACAACGGCGTTTCGCGCGGAACGAGAATGAGCTTCCGCTTTTCTTTTAAGTGCACATCGGCAGCGCGTTGAATGAGATTCTGACTGCTGCCGTGGGCGATGCCGCTGAGCGTTGAACCCGAGCAGGGGCACACCACCATTCCGCGAGTCAGAAACGAACCGCTCGCCACTGGTGCGAAGTAATCGCCGTGTTGATGGAAGTGCAACTTCCCTTTTAATTCACTGGCCGCGATATCAGGGAGTAACTGCGGCAGCGCGAAGGTATTTAGATCGACTTCGCGGTTGAGTTCCTGCCGAATGACCGCTTGGCCGCTGGGGCTGATCAGCAGATGAACCTCGTAACCGTCGCGAAGTAGCACTTCGAGCAACCGCGTCGCGTAGGGAGCACCACTCGCGCCGGTCATCGCAAGAACCAGCGGTGCGTCAACGGCAGCGCTCATTTCCGCCCCACATAGAGCGTGGCAATGCCGAAGGTCAGCGTGTAGTACCGCACATCCGAAAGTCCCGCCGCTTCCATCTTCGCCGCGAGTTCTTTCCCTTGCGGAAAAAGACCGACGCTCTGCGGCAGATATTCATAAGCGGCCGAGCTGTTTCGCGCGAGCATCTGGCCGATCCGTGGCAGCACGTTGCGGAAGTAGAAACCGTAAAAAGCTTTGAACGGCTGCCACGTCGGGGTGGAAAACTCGAGCACAGCGACTTGGCCGCCCGGTTTGCAGACGCGGGTCAGTTCTCGCAGGCCTTGATCAGTATCGGCGACATTTCGCAAGCCAAAGGCCACCGAGACCACGCTGAAGCGATCGCTCTCGAACGGCAGGTTCTGGGCATCGGCTTCGATAAACTCCAGCCGCTCCGGCGGGATCTTGGCACGGTCCCGCTTCTTCTCACCGATCTCCAGCATCTCGCCGCAGAAGTCCGACGCCACAATCGCCGACTCCCCCTTGGTGTAGCGATAAAAGGCGAGGGCCAGATCGCCGGTGCCGGTGCAAACATCGAGAATCGGCTCGCCGGGCGTCGGCTTGAGTTTGCGGACGGTAAACCATCGCCAGTACTTGTCGACGTTCATCGACAGCAGGTGGTTCATCCGGTCGTAATGCGGCGCGATCTCGCCAAACATGCGGCGAACGCGGGAACCGGATTTGTCGAGAGCTACGGACATGGTCGGGATAGTCGAGTTTGAAGTTGGCAGTTTGAAGTTCGAAGCTGCAGATGCGGGCATGCGTATTCTACATCGCTTCGGCGTAACGTCTCAGGGGTTGCTGTCGATACAGATAAAGGGGCTCACCTGCCGTTCCGTTCCCGCCGGAGCCGCGATGTAGAGTCGCGGACTGCCCGGCGGGACCACGTTTCGTGCGATGAATTGTGCTGAAATGCGGCGATTACTGAGGTTGCCGCCCCGAACATTTCTCAGTAATTGTGTCTCTCCTCTCCAGTCTCCTTACCGTTTGAATTAGAATCAATTAACCGCTAGCTCACCCCGGAACATGTCCCTCGCTCCGCCCCGCCGGTCCTTTGTCAGGTCGCTTACCCCGCCTGTTTCCGCAATGCCTGCCGCTCTCGCGCTCCCGTCGGCGAAGTCCGACGAGGCCGTGCGATCATCGCCACGCGCTGATATTTACGCCAGCATTGCTGACGCGGGCGGCTACTCGGTCATGGTCGGCATCGGCGAGACCTACATCGTCCCTTTTGCCCTCGCTGTCGGTGCTGGCAAAACGGCCGGCGGCCTGGCCGCAACCCTGCCGATGCTGGCAGGAGCGACGCTGCAACTGCTGTCGCCCATGCTAGTTCGGCGACTTGGTTCGCACCGCCTGTGGGTCGCGGGCTGCGTCTTTTTGCAAGCCATTGCGCTGCTGTTGTTGCCGATGGCGATCTGGCTCGCGCCGGAATCGCGTAACTCAAATGTTAGCGGCTTTCCGGCGTCGGTCTGCTGGATTTATCTCGCCGCGACGCTGTATTGGTTCTCCGGTTTGTCCGGCGGACCGGCTTGGAATACCTGGATCGAAACGATCATCCCCAAGCGCGTGCGGACGAAATTCTTTTCGTGTCGCACCCGTACCGGCCAAGCCTTCACGCTGCTCGGTTTTGCCAGCGGCGGACTTGCGCTACACTGGGCCAAGGGAAATGATTTGTTGCTGCCGGCATTTTGCGCGATCTTACTGACGGCAGCTGCAGCGCGAATCATCTCGGGCATCGCCTTGCTCTGGCAGAGCGAACCGCAGCGCGGCCGCATCAACGATCGCCCGGTGCCGATCCGGCAACTCTTTGCCTCGACCGCAAAAAACGGTGGCACGCTCGTGTGGTATCTGCTCGCCATGCAGGTAGCCGTGCAAATCAGCGGGCCGTACTTCAATCCCTATTTGATCCGCGACCAGGGCATTTCGTATTTCGATTACATGTTGATGATCGGCCTGGCCTTTGTCGGCAAGGTGCTGGCCACGCCCTTTTGGGGCCGCGTTGCTCAGCGGGCGGGGGCCAAGCGACTGCTGTGGATCGGCGGCATCGCGATCATTCCGGTCGCCAGCTTTTGGGTAATCAGCGATTGGTTTTCGGCCTGGCAATGGACCATGCCGTTCACACTGCCGGGCTCGACCGAGAATTGGGTCGTCAGCGGTGAGTTTCTTTACATCTGTGTCGTGCAATTGATTTCGGGCATCACCTGGGCCGCGTACGAGCTGGCCATGCTGCTGATGTTTTTCGAAGCCATTCCGCGGCAAGACCGCACCAGCATGCTCACGTTCTACAACTGGGGCAATGCAGCTGCGATGGTTATCGGCAGTTTTATCGGCGCCGGCGTTCTCGCGCTGATGCACGAGTCGCACACGGCGTTTCTCACCGTCTTCGGTTTGTCGTCGGTCTTCCGACTGATGACCGTGGGCATACTCTTCTGGGCGCCCGACTTGCGGCTGCAAAAAGTTCCACCCGTCACCACGCCGCTGGGAATCGGTCCCACTCCGGCTCAACTCAATCAGCCTGTTATGGTGACAATCGCTGACGTGCCGGAAGAAAAAGTGCTCACCGCTGATCGCGCTTTGCGCTTGGGCGTGAGAACTGGGACTCGCGAGAAATCCAAAGTCACTTCGTGATCGCAGCTCGTTCCCGAGAGTTTGGTTGGCTTTCGGGAAAGCTCTCCCAGGAGATGTTGTCGCGCTGCTCGTTCCAGATTTCATCCGCAGCGGGAGATTTCTTGGTATTGGACGCCAGTCCGCCGCCTTGCCAGTACACTGCGCTTCGGAGCTTCGCTATTGCGAGCGTTCTTTCGAGGATTACACGTGCCCGATACGCCCGCCATTGCTTCCACCCAAACGCCCCCAGCGGCCCGGCAATGAGCATTACGATCAGCAGTGTTCGCAGTGAGAATCGCATCGCTTCATCTTAACTGCGCCGCTGTGGTGATTGCTACGTTTTGAAGTACGGCGCCACGATCGCACTGACGGCGATCAAAATCAGCACCGCAACCGTCAGACGGCGGATGACGTGATCGGGCAGGTAGCTCGCGATTTTCAAACCGAGCAGCATGCCGAGGACGAGCGCGGGAATGGCGATCACGCCGAGCCAAAAGGCAATGACCACCGATTGGCCGATGAAGAGCCAGAGAAAAATTGCCTGCGGAATCATCCCCGTGGCGAAGAGGTAATATAGAAACGCCTTGGCCCGCTTGATCGGCCAACGATGGGCCATCACCCACAGCACCATCACCGGCCCGCCCATGCCGCAAAGGCCGAGCAAATATCCGCCGCCGAGAAAGGCCGCGATCTCCCAGCCCCAGTGCAGTTTGTCCTGCGGCGGCACGCTGAAGATCCACTGAATCGCCAGGATGGCGAGAATGATGCCGCCGACAACTTGTGAGGCCAGGCTTTCGCTCGCGCTGCCGACGCAGCGCAGCGTCCACACACCCAGCGGCAACGCCATGAAGCGCAGGATCGTCGGCATGACCGCGGCGCGATAGTCGATATCGCGCCGCAATCGCCACGCGCCGAGAAAGTTCTGCACGGTCGAGGCAATCATATTGATCGACACGGCTTCGGCCAGCGAAAAACCGGCGAGAATCAACAGCGGAATGGCAAACAGTCCGCCCGCAAAGCCTACGGCCCCCTGCACCACGCTGCTGGCGAGCAGGATCGCGAAGACCGTAAGATATTGAGCCACTTGGGAAATGCAGAAATAGGAAACCGAACGCAGAATGACGAAGTCAGGATACTCGACGATGGCTGCGCGACCAATCGGGATGATCGGCTTGCTGCCTGCCACGCCCGAAGAAATCCTGCAACGGGCCATCGCCCTGGGGTGGGGTGACGCGGATAATAGCGTGATCCTGTGTGCCTGCCAGTATCGGCCTGCCCCGTAAATTTATTGCTGCGAGTACGCAGTTTGATGATTACTGTTCACGAACTTACCAAGCGTTTTCCCAATCCGGGGCGCGATGTCCTGGCCGTCGATCGCCTCAGCCTCGCCGTCGCCCGCGGCGAAGTGTATGGCCTGCTCGGCGAGAACGGCGCTGGCAAAACGACCACGTTGCGGATCATCCTCGGTCTGCTCCTGCCGACCACTGGCTATACCGAGGTCGATGGCTTTCGCTCGGTCGAAGCCCCCGACGCCGTGAAGGCCCGCATTGGCCTGGTGAGCACCAGCGCCGGTTTATATCAATGGCTCACGCCGCGCGAGCTGTTGCTATTCTTTGCCGATCTCTATGGCGTGCCCGATGCCGAAGCAGCTCGCAATCTGGCCACGCTCACCGACCTGTTTGATCTCAGTAGCTTTTTGGATCGACGCAGTTCGACGCTCAGCACGGGGCAGAAGCAACGCGTGAATCTGGCTCGCGCCTTGATGCATGATCCGCCCGTGCTGTTGCTCGATGAACCAACACGCGGCCTCGATGTCCTTGGCAGCAAGGTTATTTTTGATTTCATCGCCGCGGCCCGCGGCCTCGGCAAAGCGGTGATCGTGAGCACGCACCGGCTCGACGAAGCCGAGCGCCTCTGCGATCGTTTTGGCTTGTTGCACAAAGGAAAGCTGATGCACGAAGGGACTCTCGCCGAACTGCGGGCCCGCACGGGCTGCGAGACGCTGACGGACATGTTCCTCAAGGGACTCTCTGCCGCCGAATTGCAGGGAGCGGCCAGCTGATGCCCGATTCTCCACCGGAAAAATCAACGACCAACTTCGGCCCGCGCCAATCGTGGGTCACGCGCGTCGTGCGACTCACGCGCAAAGAGCTGCGCGAAACTTTGCGCGATCGGCGGACCATTGTCACGCTGATCCTCATGCCGTTGATGCTCTATCCGCTGATCAGTATTGTCTTCATGCAGTTCATGTTTTTGAACGCAGGGCAAGCCGGCCCGAAAGAGATGCAGTGGAATATCGCGGTCCGCCGCGCGCAGGATTTCGATCGGCTGATGGAAGCTCTGCAAATCGGCGAAGCCTGGATGCGGAAGCGCGGCGAGTTGGCCGCCGCCACGCCGCCAGCCGACAGCGAGTCGGGCACCGCCGTTGCCTCGCCCTCGTTGACGCAAGCCGCCATCCGCGAGCCGAAGCTGAAAGAGCTGGCCGGGCAATTCGACGACAACATCAACAATCTCCATCAGATGCTGCGCGGGCCGGAGTCCTATGTCGATGCGGTTGTCTTGGTAACCGAGCCGACGGAAGGTGAAGGTAGCCGCGCCAACTTCGAAGTGATGTTTCGCCCGGCGAGCGCCTATGGCCGGGAGCTATCGAGATTCATCGAACGCCGGCTGCGCGCGGCCAATGAAGCGCTGCTCTATGCCGACCTGAAAGAACGTGGCGGCAGCGATCTGCCGCGCGTCACGGCCAAGCTCAAAGCCGTCGAAACTACCGACGAAACCATCCAAATCGCGACGCTCATTCCGCTGATCTTGATCCTGATGACGATGACCGGCGCGGTTTATCCAGCCATCGACTTGACGGCCGGTGAGCGCGAGCGCGGCACGCTCGAAGCGCTGATGGCCGCACCCGTGCCGCGGCTGGGATTGCTGATTGCCAAATATCTGGCTGTGCTGTGCGTCGCGCTGATGACAGCGGTCGTCAATCTCACGGCGATGACCATCACGCTGCAAGCGAGCAAGCTCGGTCAGGTGCTGCTCGGCCCGCAAGGCTTGCCGCTGAGCACTGTGTTTGCCGTCTTCGGCCTGCTGCTACTCTTCGCTGCGTTTTTCTCGGCGGTGATGCTGACCATCACCAGTTTTGCCCGCAGCTTTAAAGAGGCGCAAGCGTATTTGATTCCGCTGGTGCTCCTCTCGCTCGCGCCGGGATTCTTGAGCTTGCTGCCGGGACTCAAGCTCGATGGTTTTCTAGCCATCACACCGTTGGCCAATATCGTGCTGCTGTCGCGCGACTTGCTGCAAAGTAAAGCCGATCCCATCGCAGCTGCGACGGCGGTGATTACAACCGCTCTCTACGCGCTGGCTGCCCTCGCGCTGGCTGCAAAGATTTTCGGTAGCGACGCTGTCCTCTACGGCAGCGAAGGAAGTTGGACGGAACTTGTTCGCCGCCCAGCCGATTCCGAACCCACACCGACACTGGCTCAGGGAGCAACGGCCGTCGCCATTTTGTATCCCTGTTACTTTCTGGTCTCGGGTTTCATTGGGAACCTGCAAGAGAGTTCGTTGCAAACACAGCTGCTCGCGGCGGCGGCGGGAACGGCGGCGGTCTTTTTGCTCGTGCCGCTGCTGCTAACCTATTGGACAAACCGCCAGTTCCGCCCCACGTTGCAGCTGCGCGTGCCCTCGCCACTGGCGATCCTCGGCGGCTTGTTGCTGGGCCTCAGCCTGTGGCCGTTTGCGCACGAGCTGATTGTGATTTCGCAACAGATTGGGCTCTCGACGCTATCGCCTGAGCAACTCGCCGAACTCGTCTCGCGATTCGCCGAGCGGAGCGACCAGATGATGCACGTTCCCTTCGGTGTGATCTTGCTGTCGATGGCCGTCGCGCCGGCAGTTTGCGAGGAACTCTTTTTCCGCGGCTATTTCCAAACGGCGTTGCTCAACAAGCTTCCCTGGTGGGGCGCGATCTTGATTTCGGCCGCGGTCTTCGGCGTCTTTCACATCAGCGTCGGCGGCTTGGTGATTCTCGAACGAGTACTGTCGTCAGCCATGCTCGGCCTGTTGCTCGGCTGGGTCTGTTATCGCACTGGCAGCGTTTGGCCGGGAATGATCTTGCACGTCATCCACAACGGCCTAGTAGTTTCGCTGGCTCGCTACAAGGACGAAATCCAACAGCTCACCCTCGTGAAGCAACTCGGCTGGAACCCCGAGAACGCCACGCATCTGCCGGCAGGCCTGCTGATCCTCGCCGCCATCACGGCCGGCGCGGGCCTGACCTTTCTCGCCATCTCAAGCCGGCGGCGGTCGCAGTAGCTAGCAGCTCGCCAGGGACTTTACCGCCCGAATTCGGGGAAAAAAGAGTTGCAATCGCGGATTGGGGGGATACATTAATCCCTGCCAAGGACCAGTGCTGCACAAACGTGCAAGATCGGCATGGGATGCCAGAAACAATTCCCTGTCCTGTTTTGAGAAGGTACTGGAATGAATCTGTCGATGAAGTTGCTCGTGGCTGGATGTTTGTCGGTCGCCTGTGCGGTTGCTGTTCCGACGCTGCAGGCCCAAAAGGTGGATGGTAAAGCCGAAGCCAAGACCGAGGCAAAAGCTGGTGAGAAGAAAGCGTCACGCCGCCTGCCGAATTTTTACGGCGATTTGGTCGATGGAACCCAGAAGCAGAAGATCTACGACATCCAAGATAAGTACACTCCGCAAATCGACGCGTTGGCCGAGCAGATCAAGACGCTGCAACAAAAGCGCGATAGCGAAATCGAAGGTGTGTTGACGCCCGAGCAAAAGGTGAAGTTCGACAAGGCCAAGGCCGAGTCGAAGACCAAGGCTGCCGAACGGGCCGCGGCGAAAAAGGCCACGGATAAGGCAGTTGTCGAAGTCAAGGCAACGACGCCAGCAATCACGCCCACAACAGCTCCGGCTGCGATCGCTCCTGCGGCGGTAACCAAGCCCATTAAGTAACGCTCGAAGTGCCGAATAACTCGATGCGTGTTGTCCCAGTGATCGATTTGCTCGGCGGAATGGTGGTCCGTGGCGTTGGTGGCCGGCGTGATGAATACCGGCCGATTGTCAGCTCGCTCGTCGATTCCGCCGAGCCTCAGGCAGTTGCTGCCGCGCTGCGGCAACACTTTGGTTTGCCGCGCGTCTATGTCGCCGATCTCGATGCGATCATGCGCGGGGAGCGCGATGTAAAATCCTGGCGGGCGATCGCTGACGCCGGCCTGCAGCTATCGATCGACGCCGGTTTGAAGAGTGCCGACGAGGCCAATGAGCTGGAAGATTTTCTAGCTCGCGATTTTGCTGAGGCCGAGTACGTCATCGGCCTCGAGTCTTGGCAAGACCTTGCCGAGTTGGCGAAACTCTCGCGTCCCGAGGTCGCCGTCTTTAGCCTCGATCTGAAGCAAGGCCGACCGCTGACGAAAGACCTCGCGTGGCAAGCAGCGACGCCGCAGGAAATTGTCGCCGAAGTCTATCGCCACGGCCTGCGACGGCTAATCGTGCTCGACCTTGCCGATGTCGGCAGCGGTCAGGGAACATCGACGTTGTCGCTCATCCGGCAATTTCTTGCCCGTTGGCCCGATTTGCAAATCGTCGCGGGGGGAGGCATTCGAGGGCCAGCCGATCTGCGAGAATTACAGGCGGCAGGCATCCGCGGGGCGCTGGTGGCCTCGGCGCTGCATGACGGCAGGCTTACTGCGCAAGACATCATCTGACAGATTTAAAATGAGCATCGGCAGCAACAGTTCCAGCCACCTGAGCACCCCCGAATTGCGGCGGATCAAGCAATCGATTGCTGGGATCATGCTGCTGCTGACTCTGTTGATTGGCTTTCGATTATGGTGCCTCGAAGGGCTGCTCTTTCCCGTATCGATTGCCGGCGCGTCGATGGCCAATACGCTTGTCGGGCCGCACTTTCGCGTGACCTGTCAAGATTGTGGTCATGCTTTTCGCTGCGATGCCACGTCGACGCCGGGCACGCTGGAAGTTGAGTGCCCTAACTGCGGCTATGCCCACAACAAACTTCGCCCCGCCGATTTTCAAGCTGGTGAGCAGGTCCTCGTCGATCATTGGGTCTATTTACTAGGGCGGCCGCAGCGGGGCGATATCGTCGCCTTCACGCATCCCGATGACGACGCGCCGCGCGTGGTCAAGCGGATCGTAGGTTTGCCCGGCGAACAAATCGCCATTCGCCGCGGCGACATCATTGTCGACGGCAAATCGGCGACTAAGAATCTGGCTCAATTGCGAGCGCAGGCGATTCTGGTGCATGACAGCGCGCAGACGCCGCAAAAATCCGAGGATCTGCCGAAGCGTTGGGAAGCGCGAGCCGACAACAGCTATTGGACCGAGCGCGAGGGGAGTTATTTTTATCGGGCTCACACGCCCGGCGGCAATAAATCGAGCGAACAGGGCATCGTTCCGCAGACCGACTACGACTGGCTGTCATTTCGCTACTTTCGCCGCAGCGATGCGCCAGAGCCGCACAGCATAGTTTCGCCGATTCTCGATTTCGACGAATTCAATCAGGCCGTGAATCGGTCGCTCAATCCTGCTTCGGATCTTCTGCTCACCTGCCGAGCCAGCATTGCCCGCTACGGCTGCCTGGTCTTCGCCGCCGTCGACGGCGACGACCGTTTGGAGGTGCATCTTTGCCATGACGAGCGAAAGTTGAAGGTTTTTCAAAACGGCAAGCTCCTCGCAGTTGAATTGCTGCCGCATCGCAATCACGATGAGCCGATCGATATTCAGTTTGCCCTCTGCGATCAGCGTGTGCTGTTTGGCATGGACGGCCGGCAGGTGCTGGCCCAGCCGTACGAGCGAATCAATTCCGAAGCGCCGCCGACAGATCCACAACTGCAGATCGGCGCCGCGGGAGCACGCATCCGCATCAGCCACGCCAAGGTTTATCGAGACATTTACTACCTCGAGCCGCAGAGCACACCCCGCCCCTGGCATGCCGAGCAGCGGATTCCGCCAAACCATTATCTGGTGCTTGGCGACAACCCGCCGGTCTCGACCGACAGCCGCCAATGGCCCCATGCCGAAGTGCCGTCGACGGCCATCCGCGGCCGGGTCATCCGGCCTTGGTGGTAGCTACTTCATCACACCCACCGTTCCGCATGACCACTAGGCGCGCAGTTTGCTGCGACTGGTCATTTTGCGCCCAACCCACCTGCCTGTATCCGCCGGAGTCCTCTGCTCGATGAACACTATTTCGCCGAATCTAACGACGCGCGCGGTCCAGCGCGAATCGACGGGCGTGATTGTCGGGTTTGCTACCACGATCTTTCTCAGTGCTTTTCTGCTGTTTCAAGTTCAACCAATGTTGAGCAAAGTGCTGCTGCCGTGGTTTGGCGGCAGTCCCGCTGTTTGGACAGCGGCCATGCTCTTCTTTCAATTGGTGCTGCTGGGCGGCTATTACTATGCCCACTTCCTGAGCACCCACTGCACGAACAACCAGCGCCTGGTGATCCACTTGAGCGTGCTGGCCCTCGCCGCCATCAACGTCGGCTGGAACCGCCTGACCCCACCGCAATTTTTGCGGCCAACGAGCGGCGCTGACGATCCATTGCTGCAAACGCTGCTGCTGCTGGGAGTGACGGTCGGCTTGCCGTACTTCGCTCTTTCCTCAACCGGCCCGTTGCTGCAGAAGTGGTTTCACGATGTGCTGCCGGGGAGTTCGCCCTATCGCTTGTTCGCGCTGTCGAACTTCGGTTCGCTCGTGGCGTTATTGAGCTATCCCTTCTTCTTCGAGATTCGCTGGGGGGTGACTGGCCAGGCCTGGTATTGGTCGCTGGCTTACATGGTGTTCGTTGGCTGCTGTGCGTTGTGCGCAGTAGGCAGTTGGCGAGCACGGCGAGAGATGGCAGAAGCGAAAAAAGATGCCGGGCCGAGGGCCGAGATCGATGTAAGTGCCGCCGCGCCGCCATCGTGGCAACAGCTTGGCTATTGGTTGGGCTTGTCGACGCTGGCTTCGATCATGTTCCTCGCCGTGACAAATGAGGTCTGCCAGAACGTCGCACCCGTGCCACTTTTGTGGGTCGTGCCGCTGTCGCTTTATCTCTGCTCGTTCATCGTGGCCTTTGATCACAGCCGTTGGTATTCGCGGTGGGGATTCGGCTTCGGTGTGCTCGTGCTGCTCGCGCTCGTCGTCAACTATGAACCCACGCTGGAACGTTTCGACTCACTGCTGAATCGACTGCTCGGCCGCGTCGGCGACGACAAGATTGCCCTGGTCGAACTGTGGTCGCTCGCGGCCGCCTGCTATTTCTTCGCCCTGTTTTTGATCGCGACGCTCTGCCATGGCGAACTGGCCCGCTCGCGGCCGGCGCCGGAACATCTGACGAAGTTCTATCTGACCATGTCGCTCGGCGGCGCTGCCGGTGGACTCTTCGTCAATCTCGCGGCTCCCTATTTGTTCGATACGTTCTTCGAATTTCCGCTGGGGATCGTCATCACGACGGTCACCGCTAGTGGTCTGCTGTTTGCCGCAGGGACGCAGCTCGCGTCGCACTCCATTCGTCGCTATTGCAATGTAGCCGTCATTGCCATCGCCAGTATTCCCCTCGTCAGTGTCGCGCTGCAGCAGATCGAACGGGAAAATCCAAAGTACCGCACGCTCCATGAATCGCGCAACTTCTACGGCGTGGTCACCGTCATGCACCGCGCCATCGGCGATCCGAAAGGGGACGAGAACTACACGTTCTTCAGTGGCAACATTCAACACGGCAAACAGTTGGCCGATCCCGCGCGGCGGAAGATTCCGCTCACCTACTACGGCGAGGGTTCCGGCTGCGAAACGGCCGTCAAGCTAGTGCAGTCCCGCTCGCCGGAATGCCACATCGGTGTCGTCGGCCTCGGCGTTGGCACGATCGCCGCTTACGCCCGTGAAAAAGACACGCTGCGGTTTTACGAGATCAATCCCGAAGTGATTCGGATCGCTCAAGACGAGCGCTGGTTTCATTTTCTCAGCGATTGCCCCCAACGACCCGAAGTGGTTCTGGGCGATGCTCGGTTGCAACTCGAACTAGAACTGAAGAAGAGTGGCAGTCAGGAATTTGATGTCCTCGTGATCGACGCGTTCTCGGGCGATGCTGTGCCGACGCACTTGCTCACGCGCGAAGCCTTCGACGTTTATCTGCAGCACCTCAAACCGGGCGGTGTGCTGGCCATGCACATCACCAATACGCATCTCGATCTTTATCCCGTCGTCACCCAGCTGGCAAAGAACGCCCAGTGCGCTCAGCGGCGGATTTACAAACCGGGCAACAGCGAAAAACTGCTGCAGCGGTCGTATTACTTCCTGGTGGCTCGCGACGAACAAACGCTCGCTAGCGTGACCGACGAAATCAGCGAGCTCCCCGACTATCTCCGCCGCCCGCGTCAGGTGCCGATGTGGACCGATGACTACACCAACCTGACGAGCCTGCTGCGATAAGTCGGTGCTGGCGATCCGATTGATCTTGACCCCCCCGGGCAGGATCGCAATAGTACGCCGGATCGAACTCCGGAAATTATCAGGATTGCAGCCATGTCTATTACACGTAACGCCAAGACCAAGGCTTTTGGCGTCGAAGAAGGTTATCCCACTTACCGCCTCCGCCAGGCCCGCTATTACGACCTCGGGCTCGATTGCTCGCGCTGGGCCGAAGAGCACTATGTCACGACCGGCCGCAAGTGCGAACTGCTCGACATCGGTACCTACGACGGCGTGACCCGCCGCTACTGCGAAATCCATCCCGGCAACGAACACCTCAGCTACCACGGCGTCGACATCTTTCCGAAGGGGAAAGAGTTCGTCTACAAGTCGGCCGACTGGAAGCTGCACCACATCGATCTTTCGACGGGTCTGCCCGAGTTGAAGACCGCCGCCTATGACATCGTCGTTTGCGAACAAGTCCTCGAACACCTGCACGATCCGCAGCTCGCCCTCCGTGAGATCGAACGAGTCCTCAAGCCCGGTGGCCGCATGGTCGTCGGCGTGCCGATCTTTCTCGAAGGCTTGCATCTCATCCGCAAACATCTCGTCCCCGTCTACGATCGCGTCGTAAAAACGCCGCCCCGCGGCCACGTGCAAGCCTGGTCGAAGCGGACCTTCATGCGGATGGTTCGCCAGACCTGTCCGCACATCAAAGTCGAAACGACTCGCGGCTTCCGGATTCTCTCCGGTGGCGTCCTTCGCCCGCTGGAATATCAGCGTTGGTGGTGGCAACTCAACCGCCGCGTTGGCGCGATGGTTCCCGGTCTCTGCACCGAGATCCAAATGATCGCCCAAAAGCCCGGCGTCGTTGCGAAGGAAACTTTGCCGATGAAGCGCGCTGCTTAGCTTTGCTCCTCTTCGTACCCGTCGTAGGTCAGCTTTCGTAGGTCAGGTCGGTACTCCGCCCTGACCGATGAGCAACATCTCATTACTCGCCAATCGCTGCCGCGTGACCTTCGCCGCACGAAAATGGCCAGCGAACACCGGGTGAGTACTCCTGTGCCACCCCGCCGAGTTCAATTCTTGCCCCGTTCGATCCACACCATAAAGCCTGCCCGGGCACATCCGCTGGATCGTCCATCGTCGGCCGCGGTTTGTCGCGCATCCGCAGCAGCACCACAGGTTGATCGGCTGCAAACGACTCCCGTTTGCCATCGCCGGCCGCTGACCAGACATAAACCTTGTCCGTCAGGTCCACGCAACTAATACTGTCGGCTGAACTCATCGGGGACTCTCCAGAAAACCTAGGTCCGCCTGTCGCATTCCTTCGTCACAAAAGCGAAAGACATTGCAACCAGCTCTACGACAATCATCCATCCATTAGATGCTGAGTGTTTGACAACTCCGGTCCACTTTCTGTGCTCTGTCTGAAATATGTCCGACAATTGCAGACTGAGATACATACTTCCCCGACCCGGCGCCCCCCAGCTGAACACCCCTCTTTCGGACCCCCGAAATATAACAGGTGATACGAAATGCAGAATCCGCCTCAACCCCTTACTTTGGAATTAGTTAAGGCAGTTATCGAGTGCAATATCACGCCCGGAGTATTGCACTTTATTGCCACTAGATCGGGTGGCCACCAGAGGCCTTGAACAGGGCCAGAAACTCCTCCCAAAACGCTGGCAGCAGCCGCACGCGGTAAACAGTGAACCGACCATCCGGCAAACGAAGAGACACGCCCAGATTGCCAACTTAGGTCTGACGCAAATCGGCAATCAGAAGGAGGCGATTGCCGATCAGGCGGAAGGCTCCGGGCAACGTCGGCCAGAGCTCCATTCGGTTTTCGCCTGCGCCGCAGCGCGGCCTTACCTCAGAACGGCCTGAGGTCCGCTGTGCGTTGCCAAACAAGCCCGCACCAGAGTGGCCAGCGAACACGGGTGGGTACACCCGTGCCACTCGCCGATTTTCAGAAACTGCCAAGCAGCAGGCTCAGGCCTTACTTCGCTGGCTTCTTCTTGTCGTCCTTTGGCTTCTTCTTAGTCTTCTTGTCGTTCTTCTGGCTGTTGTTGCCTTTGCCCATGATCGTGCATGCTTCCATGAAAAGTGTGTGCGAAAAATCGTGCGCTCGCTTTATAGCATATCCATCGACGGGCACCGCACGGGCAGATAGCGCCGTCGCGACCTGACCACCATCGACAGGACGTGTAACAAAGTCTGGAGTTCTACGCCTCGGATTGTATGCGGTTGAGTTAACTGCCTCTCCGAGGCCGCTGCACCCCATCCGCGCCAGAGTGGCCAATCGATGCTCTTGGCCCCTTTCGTTCCTGCCTGAATCTATCCCACCCGTTGAACTAATAGGATCTTTGCCATGGTTTGGCTTATCGACCCCGTACATGCAACACAGCCCAAGATCGACGCGTACCTTGGGGCAGGTTCCTACCAAGAATGGGTCACGAGAACGCGCGAAGCAAACGAAGCGCTCGCAGACTGGGACCGTTTCAAGAACATGGTTCCGGTTCGTGCTCAGCCCTATATCACCGGACTCGGAGGTCTAGACGCTGACACTCTTCTCAAGGCGGGCCAGGACTACTCGTGGGGCATCGAGCAGATCGAGAAGGGCAAGAAAATCAACCAGGACCAGTTGCAGGATATTCAAGCCATTCGCGATATGGCCGAGGAAGCGCTGAGAATCGAAACGGGCATCCTCAAGGGTGCGATGATCGTCGCGGGCTTGAACGCCTACCTCACCGGCATGTTTCGCAACGCCCAGCAAATGGCAGCCGAAGCGATTCCGAAGATTCAAAAACTGGAATCGGCATTGAAGAAGGCCAAACAAAATGCCACGGAAGCGCGGGCTCAGCAAGTGATCAACATCGGCATTACGATCGTGACCGAGGTCTTTCTGCCCGAACTGACCGTCATCAAGCGTGTGGGCGTGGCCGTGGGAACCTGGGCGCTCGACAAGGCGCTGGGCACCGACAAAACCACGCCGCTGCGCGACACCGTTTCCGACGGCGCCGATTACGGCGAAATCCTCGCGGCCGGTATCGAAGATTGGAAGTGGCTCGCGCCTGCGGAAAAGAGCGCCGTCAAATCTGCCAGCAAGGGACTGAGCGTCGTTGGTATGTACTTCGATCAAGACGAAGTCAACAACGCGCTTAAGCAAGTGGAAATCGTGCAGGCCATCCTCACCGAAGCCGTCGCCTCCCTCAAACGCGTCAAAGCCCTGATCGAGCGCCTGCGGCCTGGCATGGTCACATGGCGCAACCAACTTATCGCCTCCGCCAAGGCCGTCAAAGAAGCCCAAGCCGACGCCGAAGCGGTTCGCGACAACTATCGACAGTTAAGCACAACAGCGAAATGGTATTACAGCTCTCCCGTCGTGTGGCGCGCCGCGTAACGGCCGTGCCACCCCGCCGCTGTTGACAGCAATTGTCGAGTTGCGTTACTGCGCCTCCAGCCTCAGAAACCGTAGTTCAAATCTACCGCCGATGAACTCAAATTCGTAAAGCACGCCATGCTCCATGAGCTTAATAACGACCCAATGCTCACGAGAATACTTGGGATAAACCTCCCAATGCATGTTCTTGTCCGTTAGATTTTCCAGAGTCTGTTCCAGGCCATCTCCAATGGGAAACTCAAATCCTGGAATTCGATTGACCGCTGAAAAATCTGAGACTTCGACCGAAAACAGGCGATCATCGCTAAACAGGAACTCATTGCCATCGACGAAAATCGAGTAGCTGCCTGTATCTTGGACGGAATGCAAGTGTTTTTCCGGCTTCACTCGCAATTGGCTGGTGAGTTGAGCGTATGTCTTGCCCAAAAGCGACTTCATATTTAGTCCAAGTGACCGTCCAACAATCGCAATAGCGGTAGGGCAGGCTCCCGCCTGCCAAAAGGACTCAGACCACCAAATCCGTGCTCATCATCCGTTCCACACTTGGCCCAATCAACTGAATTCTCATCGCCACATCCAACCGGCAGGCGGCAGCATGCCCTACGTAACTTGATCGAGCGCCTGCGACCTGGAATGCTCACCTGGCGTAACCGGCTTCTCGCCTCCGCCCGTGCCGTCAAAGAATCCAAGGCCGATGCCGAAGCGATTCGCGACAACTATCGCCAGTTAAGCACTGCAGCGAAATGGTATTACAGTTCGCCCGTCGTGTGGCTCGCCGCGTAACGGGCCACTAAAACCCAGCGGGCTGGCACACATCCACCCGCCGCAATGTGGCAGGCGGAATTCCGACCTGACCTACTTGGCTTCAACCAAAACTGGCACGCGACGCCACACGAGAATTGCCCTCAGGCATAGGTAGAACCCATGCCACCCAGGAAAGAGCAGCAACCCGGGCGTGCCACCCCGCCATCTCTATGCCAATCCAGCACTGACCAGGACACCAGCGCCACTCCGCAGGATATGGACATTGTACATTTCAATCCATATGATGATCCATACCATAATCATTCGGAGAATAGGAATATGTCGAAGGGTATCGCAACTGTGGTTACTAAGATTGTCGCTGAGCTAGAAAGCCTGAACAACGACGACGAGCGCGAGCGTGCAATCGCTGGGGCTCGCGCGATATTGGGAATGAATCCTGGTAATAGTCCAGGTGCTCCAAGAGACTCGAGCGCTACCGCATCTGGCGACAATGCGGAATCATTAGAGGGTATTTCAAGCGCCGGACTTGCGTGGATAAAGCGAAACCACATCACAGGCGATTCGCTCCAACAGCATTTTCATGTCGAAGATGGTAAAGCTACGCTTATCGGCTCGCCTATTGGGGCCACAAAGCGCGAGCAATCTATTAATGCATATCTGTTTACTGGAATAGCTATGCTGTTAGCAACCGGCAAGCCTGATTTTACGGACAAAGCGGCGCGGGATCATTGCACAGCATTGGGGTGCTATGATTCTGCAAATCACTCTGCTACGACAACCCAGTTTGGCAATAAGATCACCGGAACAAAGAAGACGGGCTGGAAACTAACTGCACCCGGCCTAACGGCAGCCGCAGCATTGTTGAAATCGCAAAAGGAGGAAAGTAATTGATCCTTCCTTCCCAAGCATTTGCTGCACTTCCGGCTGGACTTCGCGATCCGCTACTCGAAGAATACCGACTCATCGCGCAGAACTATGTGGAAGGCAAGTGGCTGCCTTCAGAACTTAGCGGTGGGCGGTTTTCCGAGATTGTCTACACAATTCTTGATGGCCATGCTAAGGGAGTTTACGCAAGCTCGCCGAGCAAGCCACAGAATTTTGTCCAGGCTTGCCGGAATTTGGAGAATAATGCAAATGAACCAAGGAGTTTTCAGATACTGATTCCACGATTGCTTCCAGCGCTCTATGAAATCAGAAATAATCGCAATGTAGGGCACGTCGGCGGCGATGTAGATTCAAATCACATGGATGCCACGGCTGTTTTGTCAAATGCAAGCTGGATAATGGGTGAGCTTATCCGCGTGCTCCACAATCTTGCAATCGCCGACGCTCAGCAAGTCGTGGATCAGTTAGTAGAACGTCGAATTCCGATCGTGTGGCAATCGGTTGATATGAAAAGGGTGCTGAATCCGAAGCTAAAACTCCAAGACCAAGTATTGCTCCTAATCGCCTCATGTGCATCGCAATGCAACGTTGACGATTTGCAAAAATGGCTAGACTACGAAAATAAGGCCTATTTCAGTAAGATTCTGAAGGAACTCCACTCGCAACGGTTAATCGAATACTCTGAGCAACACCGAACTGTCCATATTCTGCCGCCAGGTAGTAAATATGTCGAAGGCTTGCCCAAAGAGATCTGAGTGCGTTTCGGGACAACTACAAATCTAGTCCCATATTTCAAGTGGCATATCTGGCTATCGCCGGGCTAATGCTCCGCCAGCTCAACGCGGACTGACCTGACCTACTTGGGCCTCGGCTAATCCCAGCGATTTCCGTATTCTGCAAGCTCTCCTATTGTGTATGAATTACGACTAATTCCGGTTTCAAAATTCCCTCGGACAGGGTTGTAGTAGTCATAGTGGTCACGATCAAAATGGTCGCTATACGGTAAAATTCGCCGGAGCTTGATGTCCCAGTACGTTATGTACCACATGCCGGTGCCATCACTGTGTAATCCATAGCCATCGTGCAATGCCGACTCAAATGCGTCGGGCAGCAGAGATGGCATCGTGTCCCGCGGAACCAAGTAGTCCGCAAACACTTTGAATTGGTCATGTTTATCATCGAAGTAGATCGCGCGAGGGCGAATCACTTCGTGTTCTGCCTTTGGCTTGATGCTTTCAAGTCGTGAGATTATATACTCACACTCGCTAAGATTTGGGTATTTTCCAGCGATACGACTGCTGAGGTGAAGAAAGTACGTCTTATAGTGTGCTGTCCATTTGTTCGGCGCACCGGCGTTATACAGCTTCCATGGTGTAGCGGCGAAACTACGAGGGAAAAACAAGTGCCCCAGTGAAAAGCAGCGAGGTTCGGCGAGCCGCTTTTCAAGGTCCACTCCATCCCATATCGCTGTAACCAGCCGATTTTCTGGCTTTTCGGCCAATTCTCTCAACTTAATGACTAGCGCGGAACTGGGCTGCGTTGAACATGCTAGTAGAAATCCCTCCGCTCCAGCTTGCCGGCAATCATCTATGATCGAACCCAAATCCTCTCGGCCAACGGATTTCCCCGAATGAGCGTAGTGCTTGCATTGAATTAGCCATCGCCTCGCAAAGTCACCAACCACACCATGAGCTTTCTCCGTTGCGAGAATATCGCGGCCATGATCAGGCCCCTTACCTGTCCATTGGGGATGAAGATCATAGATCAAACAGATTTCCCGAACAAATTGTTCAAAAGAAGTGCCGTCGGCGGGTAGTTCCTTAAAGTCAATCATCTTTAACGACAACTTTTTCCCACGAGGAATCTTTCGGCGATTACGACCCCGCATTCAGCGTCAACAAATTCTCCCCCGCAGCGTCTTCCTTCACGCTCAGGTCGCCGGCGACCGCCATCTTTCGAATATCTTCCGTGATCTTCATCGAGCAGTACTTCGGGCCGCACATGCTGCAGAAGTGGGCGGATTTGAACGTGTCTTGCGGGAGGGTTTCGTCGTGGTAGGCGCGGGCCGTTTCGGGGTCGAGGGACAACCGGAATTGTTCGTTCCAGTCGAAGGCGAAGCGGGCTCGGCTGAGGGCGTCGTCGCGGTCGCGGGCGCCGGGGCGGTGGCGGGCGACGTCGGCGGCGTGGGCCGCGATCTTGTAGGCAATCACGCCTTGCTTGACGTCTTCGCGGTTCGGGAGGCCCAGGTGTTCTTTCGGCGTGACGTAGCAGAGCATGGCTGCTCCGCTCCAGCCGGCGAGGGCGGCGCCGATGGCGGACGTGATGTGGTCGTAGCCGGGGGCGATGTCGGTGACGAGTGGTCCGAGGACGTAGAACGGGGCGCCCTTGCAGACTTCGATCTGCTTTTTGATGTTCATGTCGATTTGGTCCATCGGCACGTGGCCGGGGCCTTCGACCATGACTTGCGTTCCCTTTTCCCAGCCCATTTCGGTGCAACGGCCCAGGACTTCGAGCTCGGCGAATTGGGCTTTGTCGCTGGCGTCGGCGACACTGCCGGGCCGCAAGCCATCGCCGAGGCTCCAGGTGACGTCGTATTCGCGCATGATGTCGCACAGGTCGCCGAAGTGTTCGTACAGCGGGTTCTGTTTGCGGTGGGCCATCATCCACTTGGCGATGAGCGAACCGCCGCGGCTGACGATGCCGGTGACGCGGCCCATGGTCAGCGGCAGGTGCTCCATCAGCACGCCGCAGTGGACGGTCATGTAGTCGACGCCCTGCTTGGCTTGGTGTTCGACCATGTCGAGGAAGTGCTGCGGCCGCATGTCCTCGATGTTGCCGCCGAGCTCTTCGAGCATTTGATAAATCGGCACGGTGCCGATTGGCACCGTGCTGTGCTTGATGATCTCGGCGCGGATGTTGTCGATGTCCTTGCCGGTGGAAAGATCCATCACGGTGTCGGCGCCGAAGTGGACGGCCGTGTGGAGCTTTTCGAGCTCGTCGTTCACTCGGCTGGTGACCGCGCTGTTGCCGATGTTGGCGTTGATCTTGCAGCGGGCGGCGATGCCGATGGCCATCGGTTCGAGGCGGCCTTCGAGGTGAACGCGGTTGGCGGGAATAACCATGCGGCCGGCGGCGACTTCCTCGCGGACCTTTTCGGGTGTGAGTTGCTCGCGCTCGGCAACGAATTGCATCTGAGGAGTGATTTCACCAGCACGGGCAGCTTGGATTTGAGTGGCCATGGTTTCTTGCGGATGTTTTTATGAAACGGATCGGGATGAGTACCGGGCATTATAGCGGGAGTTGTGCGAGTGGGGTCAGGGATGGCCAGCAGGAGTCGAGATCTGGCGGAGCAGGCATTTGGGCTGAGTTCGTGGAATAATGTGGTGTATGCCGCCCGAATGGGTTGCGGGGCTAAGCTCATCTGCGGCAGGGAGATCGATATGCGGGCAACGAAGTGCGTGCTGGCGATCGCGTTGGTGGGAGGGTTGCTGGCGGTCGGCGCTGCTCATGGCGACGAACAGGGCTTTGTCGTCAAGCCGCCGGTGGTCACTGAGATGTCGCCAGCCGATCGGCAAGCGCGCGACGCCGTGGTGAAACTGATTGCGGAGAAGCAAAAGAAATTACCCACAGAGTGGGCTCTGACCGTGCCGGAGCGGGCCAGCGGCTTGCCGGCGAAGTACGACTTGCTGTTGCATCGCGGAAGCGGTTGCTTCATGGATACGGACGCTCGGCTCGAGATTCAGGTTCGCGACCAACAGGCGAAGTGGGAACTGACCGATAAGACGGGCATCTTTCGAGTCACACGGCCGGCGGCGGAAATCGATTCGCTTGTGCGGCAACTGGCCTATGCATTTCATGCCGTGGAGAAGCCTCGCGAGAGATACGGTTTTTCGAGTATTACGATCGGCCCCGCCCCTTTGTATGTGGAAGTGGTTTCGCGCGACGATAAATTTCCGTTTCACTTGCATCCCGCACACTTGCAGGCAGAAGAATCTGGAGACGAACCTCTGGAGAAAATTCGGAGTTACGCCTTTGCCCAACTGGCCGACTTTGCGTTTCCTGTTGCGGAGAAACAGGGCCAGGCAATTGCCGCAGCCGAGCAGTCTGCAGAAATTCTCCGCCGGCTGAAGGAGATTCCGCTAATCGCCGAATTCCGCGAGCAAACCGAGCTGCGGAAGAATCCATTTGAGACGCCTGAACAACAAGTGGCCGAGGCGAAGATGGCCGCGGGTAGAAGCCCCGAGGCCGTGCGGCAAGTAACTTCCGCGCATCGACACCAGCTTTGGGTAGAGCGGCATCTATACGGCAAGCTCGCCGTGAAGGTCGGCTTGGCAGAGGCGATGCCCGAGCTGAAGCGGCTGGAACTTGCCGATGAAACTCGGATGCTGGAGATCGCGACTTCGGCTGATCTGCAGGTCGCAATCAAGCGGGCGATTGCCTATCGATCGACCGAAAATCAAATGATCTCGCAATGGGCCGTGACGTTCACTCTCGATAAACAGCATCCGGAACGACTGATCTGGCTGATCGAAGTTCTGCCCGATTTGATCAAGCCGGAAACCCAAGAGCGGGCCGATCGCATTTGCTTCGTGCTGGCTCGGACCAAGCTGACCAAGGAGCACGTCGATCTGCTCACACAGCAGTATCGCGACACCAAACATCCGTTCCTGAAAATCTCGCTCGCGCACACCTTGCTGCGGCATACTCACGATGCCAGCTACTTCGACTTTCTCGCGCAGCAGGTGAGGACCTTAAAGCCGGAGAAAGAAACGTATCCCAAAGGCCCGCGCACGACGGCTGCTGATTACCTCTTCAGGTACGCAGCCGATACGGGCAAGTTCCGCAAAGAAGCTTATGAACTGCTCCAGGTGATCCTGGCTGAGTCTCGCCAGACCGAGACTCCGGACTCCTTTCACATGTTCGAGTTGGTGAAATTGCTGGGCAAACTCGGCAGCGAAAAGGACGTGAAATACCTAACAGGACTCTCCGAAAGTAAGTCCGTCTACCTGGCCAGTGAGGCGATCAAGGCGCTAGATGAGATTTCGCCACCGGTTGCCCTGCAGCAACTGCACCGCCGGATGGAGGAACTCATCAAGCAACCGGGAACCAAAGAGCAATTCACTCACGACTATTCGCATCTGGTGTATGGGAACTTTTCGGTGATCATCTTCAATCGCGACGTGGCAGCCGTGCCGTTGCTCAAGCGAGCCTGGGAGCGCCTGAATGCCAAAGAAAAACCTAAGCCGGTAACGAAGCCCGCAACTGGAGATGAATGGCTTGACTTGGGGTCGACGCCTGAACAGCCTGATAACGTCTCCGCCGGCTATGAACCGCAACATCTCATCGCCTTTCTGGAAGCCAAAAATGGCGTCGCTCGGGCCGAAGCGGCCATCGCGCACTTCGGAGACCGGGCCTCTCTCGAAGACAAGCCGCGGATGCAAAAGCTCGTCAAGCAACTCATCGCCGAAGGGGCGGATCCGAAACGTTGCGAAGAACTGCTGCGGGATCCGTATGAAGAGGAGAGGGAATGAAAGGAAGGAAGGGATGAAGAGGTTAGGGGAAGACGGAGGAGAGCCAGAATTGCCGAGAGCTGCTTCGGCTCTTCGTCCCCTCCGCTCTTCATCTCTCCCTCATCCTCTGCCCGCCGCTTGGTGGAAAATTTTGCGGCTAGTAGCAACTGTAGCGACGATGAGTACAATACCCCTCGCGAGGGCCGGCTAGCAAAAACAGCGCCGCCTTTCCGTTAGCGCTGCTCGCGTTGTGTACGTCTACCTACAGTTCATGGGCGAGTCTCTATTCACGAGGGAACGCGGATATGTTGTCAAGTTTGATGCTGCTGGCTTTTCAAGTGCCGGACGACCTCAATTTCGATCCCAATAACGCGCCCGGCGGTGGCGGCGGCGGGATCATGGGTGCCCTGTGCGGCGGCGTCGGTTCGCTGTTTTGCTTCGCCATCATCTTCGCCATCGCGCTAATCCCGCTCATTGGCATGTGGAAGCTGTTTGAAAAAGCCGGCAAGCCTGGTTGGGCGGCAATCGTCCCGATCTATAACGCCTACGTGCTGACCGAAATCGCCGGCATGGACATCATGTGGTTCTTTTTCACGTTTGTTCCCTGCTTGAACATCGTGGCCGCGGTCATGATCTGGATCAACGTCGCCAAGAACTTCGGCAAGGACACCGGTTATGCGATTGGTATCATTCTGTTGCCGATCGTGTTCATCCCGCTGCTGGGCTTCAGCGATGCTCGCTACACGCCCATGAAGCACTAGAAGAATTGCAGATTGAAAATGGCAGATTGCAGATTGGGGACAGGTCTCCCTAATCTGCAATCTCAAATCTGCCATCTGCAATTCCTTACTCCTTCGTCGGCTTCCAGCTTTCATCACGGCCGAAGAACATCAGGTGTTGCCACGGCAGCTTGTCGAACTCTTTCACAAGCTTCAGGCCGTTGGCGGGGTATTCTTTCAGGATCTGTTCCTTCGTCATTTTGTGCTCGGGTTTAATCGGCACTTCGGGGTCTTCGGCCCGGTATTCGACCAGCGCGATCAGGCCGTCAGGCGATAGCGACTCGCGCATCGCGCTGAGCATTTGCTTGGGGTGCGAGAACTCGTGGTAGACGTCGACGCAGAGAATGAGGTCGATCTTGCCGGCCGGCAGTCGCGGGTTGGTGAACGTGCCGAGGATCGGCGAGACGTTTTTCACCCCCTGCTTGTCGGCCCGGTCGTTGAGGAACTTCAGCATCTCGGGCTGAATGTCGACAGCGTAGAGGTGCCCTTTCTCGCCGACCATCTTAGCTAGTTGCAGCGTGTAAAAGCCGTTGCCGCAACCCATGTCGCAGATGTTCATGCCCCGCTTCACGCCCAGGTTGGTAAGGAGCAGTGAGCAGCGCTCCTCTTGTTCGCGGTTCTCGCGGATCAGCCATTCGGCGCCGAGAAAGTGCATCGTCTGTGCGATCTTGCGCCCCTTATATTCGGTGAGGGCCGGCGGCTGAACCACGTCGGCAGGCTTGGCTGGCGGGCGTTCCTGGGCAAAGGCCACGGCCGACGAGAGAACAAGGCAACAACCGACGAATCGCAGGAACATCGCAGGCAACTCCGCGTGCTGGGTTTCTTCAGAAGGAGAGTTTGCAGATTAAGCGCCGGCTGCGGAGCAAACAACTACCGGCCGAACGCCGGGCGGTGCGTTCGGCCAGAACTTTCGAGACTGTGCGCTGATTATTGGAAACGACATTGTTTCTGGCACAGCCGAGGATTACGCTAATCCCAACTTTCGGCTGCCGATCGCCACCTCTCGTCCAATTTCGGAATCTCTGCCCAACAAGGCCTCCGTTCTGCAATGAGCAAGAATCAACTCTTCGCCACCAAATCGCTCAAAGTCCTGCTCGACGACATGGCCGGCGACCACAGCCTGAAGCGAGCGCTCGGCCCTGTCTCGCTCACCGCCCTCGGCGTGGGAGCCATCATCGGCGCGGGAATCTTTGTCGCGACCGGCGAAGCAGCTCGCAATGTGGCCGGTCCGGCGCTGATGATTTCGTATGTCGTCGCCGGCCTGACGTGTGTCTTTGCGGCGCTCTGCTATGCGGAGTTTGCTTCGATGGCGCCGGTGGCCGGTTCGGCCTATACCTATGCCTATGCGACGTTGGGCGAACTTTTTGCCTGGATCATCGGCTGGGATCTGGTGCTGGAATATGCCGTGGGGGCGGCGACGGTCGCGAACGGTTGGTCCGGATACTTTCAAAGCGTGCTGACGAAAATCGGCGTGCATATACCCGATGTTTTAAGCAAATCGCCCATCGTCTATGAGAATGGTCACTATGTGATGACCGGGGCCTTTGTCAATTTGCCCGCGGTCATCATCGTGGCGATCATGACGGTGATTCTGGTGCGCGGCATTCAAGAGAGCGCCAGCTTTAACGCCCTGATGGTGTTCATCAAGTTGGCCGCGGTGCTGTTCGTCATCATCGTCGGCGCTTTTTACATCAATCCTAAAAACTGGACACCTTTCGCTCCTTACGGCTGGACAGGTGTGGGCTTTTTCGGCATTCCGCTGGCCGGAACCGTGGGCGACGATCACAAGCCGCTGGGCATGCTCGCCGGATCGGCGATCATCTTCTTTGCGTACATCGGCTTCGACTCGGTTTCGACACACGCCGAAGAAGCGAAGAACCCCAAGCGCGACGTGCCGATCGGCATTATTCTGTCGCTGCTGATTTGCACGGTGCTGTACGTCGCCGTGGTCGCCGTGCTGACCGGCATGGTTCCTTATCAAAACCTGGATCCCAAAGCGGGTGTTTCGAGTGCGTTTAAAGGGGCGGGGCTGCCCTGGGCCGAATTCATTATCGCTGCGGCCGGCGTGGCGGGGATCACCTCGGTGCTGCTAGTGATGATGCTCAGCGCCCCACGCGTCTTCATGGCCATGGCCCGCGACGGCCTGGTGCCAAAGCGGTTCTTTGCCGACGTCCATCCGACTTACAAAACGCCGTGGAAGAGCACGATCTTGATTGGCCTCTTTGTGGCGTTTCTCTCGGGCCTGTTGCCGCTCGACGCGCTGCTGCACCTGACCAACATCGGCACGTTGTTCGCCTTTGTGATCGTGTGCGCCGCGGTGCTCATTATGCGACGGACCAACCCTGAAGCCGAACGGCCATTCCGTTGCCCGCTAGTGCCGGTGATTCCGGTGCTGGGCATTTTGTTTTGCCTGTTGTTGATGCTCTCGCTCCCTTGGGAAAACTGGCTACGGCTGATTATCTGGCTAGCGCTCGGTATGGTCATCTATTGGTTCTACGGCCGCCATCACAGCATCCTGGGCATGGAACTGCGGGGGGAACTAGCCAAGCGTGGCGCGAGCCCGGCAGGGGCGATAAAGCACTAAAGCCAACTTAGGGCGTGGTGGTTGTGATCGTCACTTTCACGCCAGGCTTGGTCTGGCGGTAGGAGTTGATGGCAGCTTCGGTTCCCATGGGAAGTGTCAGATGCACTTCTTTCAACTTGGGGATCTGCTGCAATTGCTGAAACACCTCGTCGGTCAAGTTGTTGCTATCAACTCTTAGCGCGAGGAGCGACGGGTGCCCCGCAAAAGCGGCGAAGCAACTGTCTGAGATGCTGTCTGACTTCAAGGTCAAGAATTTCAAGTCGCGATGCTCGGCAAGTTTGCTGACGCCGAGATCAGTGAGTTGATCGCTGCGCACCTCGATCAGGGAGAGACCGTCTTCGCGGGTAATTCGATCGAGTGTTTGCTCAGAAAAACCGGGGAGATCGCTCCCTTGCGTGAATAGTTGCAAACGACGTGGATTCGAACTGACCACCGCATGCCAACCAGGTTGCTGCAAACGTTGCATGACCTGGGCCTCCATTCTTTGTTCGTCAATCTGATGCTGTTGCGCCAGTTGCTGCATCTTCAACACATGGAAGGGGTGGCGATTCGCAACCCAGAGGCCAATTGCGACGATGATCGCGACCTGCACTAAGATCAACGTACGAAGTGAAAATGCAAACCGCCGCGAATCCTTCTCCGGCTCGGCTATTGTCGCTAGATGTCGAACCGTGCGCCGATAGGCGACCCCAAACGCCAACAGATAACCGAGTAAACAAATGGTGGTGACCGATTGCATGTCCAGCGGTTGGTAGCCGGCGATCAGGTTACTCAACAACTGAACGATGCCAACACCGAACAAGGTACTGGCAACGCAAACGACAACTCCCGTTCGCCAGGCAACCCACGCGCTGCTCCGCCATGTCCGCCATTGAAACGGAGGCCGCCGCAGACAGGCGAAGGTAGCTATTGCCGGGCCGACGACAGACATCACGAGCATCGCACCAAACGTGAGTTCCCACGCTGCATACAAGTCGCGGCGAATGAGATAGTTGAGCATCTCCAATTTCTGGCATTCTCCTGCGAGTTTTGCAATCAGCCTGCAGGCCGCAGCGACTACGACCTGGCGCAAAGCCAAACCATCCGCCGCACAACCCACTGGAGATTTCAATTCGCTTTACGCCGCCTGCGCGGGTGGATTAAGATAGGCGTGGTTGCCGACCGAATCGGCAACTCCCCGCCTACCTCCCCACCTGCGAACGGAACACATCCTTGCGTCCACTCTTGGTATGCCTCGCCTGGCTGTGCTGCGCCGTTCCGACGTTGGCCGCGGAACCCACGCTGAAAGTTTTTCCCGCGACGATCACGCTCGATGGTGCGAATGACCGGGCCGGCATCGTGGCACTCCTGAAGACCGATAGTAAGACCGTCGATGTTACCGGTCAGGTGAAGATCAACTCGTCGAAGGCAGACCTCGTCGCTATCGAAGGTCGTGAAGTCATCGCCCGCGCCGACGGCGAAGCGGAACTGACGATCGAACACTCCGGCCAGACCGCCAAGATTCCGCTCGTCGTGAAAAACGCCGATGCGCAAACGCCGCCGTCGTTTCGTCACGACGTGCTGCCGGTCCTCACTCGCTACGGCTGTAATCAAGGCGCCTGCCACGGCAAGCTGGCCGGCCAGAACGGTTTCAAACTTTCGCTCCGCGGTTACGCTCCCGAGTGGGACCACGGTTGGCTGACGCGCGAGTTCTTTGGCCGACGTGTGAGCACGGCAGCACCGGACCAAAGCCTGCTCATCAAGAAGCCAAACGGCCGCGAGCCGCATGGCGGCGGTCGGTTGTTTGAAACCGGCAGCCGCGCCGAGAAGACACTGCTCGCATGGATCACCGCCGGCACGCCGAACTTGATTGCGACAGAACCTGCTGTCACGAAGATCGAAATCCTTCCCGGCGATCGCACGCTTGCAGCCGGTGACACCCAGCAACTGTCGGTATACGCCACCTACGACGACGGCCGTGTCCGCGATGTCACTTGGCTCGCGCAGTTCTTCACCAACGATGCCAGCGTCGTCGAAGTTTCATCGGCTGGTCTCGTGAAATGTCTGCGGGCTGGCGAAACCGTCGTTCGCGTTCATTTTCAAGGCGAAGTAGTTGTCGCCCAGCTCACGATTCCATTCGCCGAACCGGTTCCTGCCGAGCAACTAGCCGAACGCCGCAACGTCGTCGATCAGCATGTGTTTGAAAAGCTCGCTGCGCTGCGCATTCCTCCGTCGCAAGCCGCCGATGACGCGACCTTTCTCCGCCGTGTATACCTCGACACCATCGGCACGCTTCCAACCGAAGCCGAAGCAGAAAAGTTTCTCGCTGATTCGTCGCCGAACAAACGGCAACAGTTGATCGAAGAACTCCTCGCTCGGCCCGAGTGGATCGACTTTTGGACACTGCAACTCTGCGATCAACTGCAGAACCGCAAAGAACGCGACCACGATGTGCGCGGCACGAAAGGTGTGCGATCCTTCCAAGCCTGGATGCGCAAGCAATTGCAAGCCAACCGCAGCTGGGATCAGATCGCCGCCGATGTCCTCACTGCCCAAGGCAACGTCGGCGAACATCCCGAGCTGGGCTACTTCATCGTCACTTTGGGTGAACAGCGCCGGGTCGAAGAGTCCGAAGTGGTTTCTTCCGTTGCCCAGTCGTTTCTCGGCACTCGCATCGGTTGTGCGAAGTGCCACAACCATCCGCTCGAGCGCTACACGCAAGACGATTACTATCGCTTCGCCGCCTTCTTTGCTCGCGTGCAATTGAAACGCAAGAATCCGAACGAAGGTTTGACACAACTCGTCATCGGCACCGAAGACGAAGAGCGCGATCAGAAGAATCTCGACGAGCGGCAGAAGAAAGTCGACGAAGCCCGCAAGAATCTCGAAGGCAAAGAAGGCAAAGAGCTTGAGAAGGCTCAGCAGGAAGCGGATCGTCGGCAAAAGGAGTTCGACGAGCAGAAAAACCGCCTCGCCGAAAATAAGCGGAACCCGAAAGTTCGCCAGCCGCGCACCGGCCAGATGATGCCGCCTTTGCCGCTCGACCGGAGCGAAGTGAACACCGAAGATGGCGAGGACCCGCGGTCGTCGCTCGTCCGCTGGATGCATCAGCCGAGCAACAACGCGTTCGCCGGCAACATGGTCAACCGCCAGTGGAAGCACTTCTTCAGCGTCGGTCTCGTCGAGCCCGTCGATGATCTGCGTGCCAGCAATCCGCCGTCGAATCGCGAACTCTGGAACGCGCTCGTGCAGGAATTTGTCGCGCACAAGTACGATTTGAAGCACTTGCAGCGGCTGTTCCTCAACTCGCGGGCCTATCAGCTGAGCAGCGGCACCGTCGCAGCCAACGAGCAAGACAATCGCCACTACTCGCACTATTACGCTCGTCGTTTGCCCGCCGAAGTGCTGCTCGACGCGTTGAGCCAGGTCACGAACATCCCTGATCAATTTCAAGGTTATCCGGTCGGCCTGCGAGCGATTCAGATTCCCGATCCGGGCGTCAGTTCATCCTTCCTGTCGATGTTCGGCCGTAGCGATCGCGTCACCGCCTGTGCTTGCGAGCGGAGTGGCGAAGTCACGTTGCCACAGTTGCTCCATTTGCAATGTGGCGATGGTTTGTCACAAAAACTGAGTCAGCCGGAAAGTCACCTCAAGCAACTTCTTGCTGACAAGATGGACGATGAAAAGTTGATCCGTTCGATCTTTGTAGCGGCCCTCTCGCGTCAACCGAAGCCGAGCGAGCTCCAAGCCGTGCAGTCCGCACTCGATGGCACGAAACTCGACGACGGCTCGCGCGAAGAAGCGATCAAGGATTTGTATTGGGCGGTGCTGAATACCAAGGAATTTGCGTTCAATCATTAAGGCGGGGCTGGGAACTAGGAGCTGGGGCTAAGGCAAGGGAAACACATGCTCGACATCAATTTAAATAGTGCGAAGAAGCAATTTTGCAACGGCTGGCAGCGGCGTGACTTTCTGCGCGTGGGCGCCATCGCTCCGCTGGGGTTTTCGCTGGCGAATCTGCTGGCCGCTCAATCGGCGAGCGGTGCGCCCGAAATGAAGAAGCGGGCCAAGTCGATCGTGCTCGTTTATCTCGGCGGTGGCTTGAGCCATCACGATAGTTTCGATCCCAAGCCGAACGCCTCGGCCGAGATCAAAGGGAAGTACAGCACGATTCAGACGAAGTTGCCGGGCATCAGCTACGGCGAGCTCGTGCCGCTCCTCGCGCAGCAGAATGACCTTTACACGCTGATCCGCAGCGGCGCGCACAACAACGATCATCACGAAACGGCGACCAACTGGGTGATGAGTGGCCGCTTCGGCTCGGCTTTTGGCGACTATCCTGCCATCGGCGCGGTTGTCGCGCACGAGACGGGCTTTCGCTCACAAGTGCCGCCGTATGTGTCGGTTCCCAACAACCCATCGTTCACTTGGGAGCTCGGCCGCAGTGCTTTCCTCGGCGGTCGATTTGAATCGTTCAAGGCTGGTGATCCGAACTCGGGCGGTTACAAAGTTCGCGACCTCGCTCGTTCGCAGCCGCTGAGCGATACTTCGCTCAATCGCCGTAAAAACCTGCTGCAAGCCGTCGATTCGCTCGGTGAGCAAGTTCGCGGCAACGATCAGGTAGCGACGTACGACGAATTCCAGAAGCGGGCCGCAGAGATGATTCTCTCGCCGCAAGCGCAGGCGGCGTTCGACATCGAAAAGGAATCGGCCGAAACGCGCGATCGGTACGGCCGGAGCACGTTTGGTCAAAGCTGCCTTCTCGCGCGGCGGCTAGTCGAAGGGGGCGTCACGTTCGTCACCGTGAACTACGGCGGCTGGGATCATCACGGCAAGATTTTTCCTGCGCTCGATAAGAAACTGCCCGAGTTCGACAAAGGCTTTTCGGCCTTCCTCGCCGATATGAAGGAGCGCGGCTTGCTCGACGAGACCCTCGTCGTGTGCATGGGAGAATTCGGCCGCACGCCGAAGATCAACAAGGACGAAGGCCGCGACCACTGGGGCCCCGCCGCCTCGCTGATCATGGCCGGCGCCGGCGTGAAGGGTGGCCAGGTGATCGGTGCAACCGACGAGATCGGCGCGCACGCGACGAAGCAACCGGTCAAGCCGGCCGATGTGGCGTACACCATGCTCTCGGCCCTCGGCATTCATCCGCGCAAGCACATCCACACGCCCGACGGTCGGCCGCTGGAAATTCTAGACGAAGGCTCGCTGATCGCGGATCTGTATGGTTAAGCATTTTTTCATCGTCGTCGCCAGCCTGTTGATTGCTAGCGCCAGTGCACAGGACAAACCGCCAGAGAAAAAGGATGGTCCCAAGATCATCCTCGCGGCTCCGCTTGTTGTTTCGCCGAATGTCGCTGCCAAGATCACACTGCGCGGAATGAAGCTCGACACCGCCAGTGAAGTGGCGATCACCGGCGTCGAAAATCCGCCAAAGATCGAACTGAAAAAGAAAGAGAAATCGAATCCGCCGAACGGCATCAACGCCAACGAAATTGGCGATTCCTTTGTCGAGATCGAGTTCACCCTGCCGGAAAATTTCGCCGCTGCCGATGTGCAGCTGGCGGTCACAAACCCGGATGGGACTTCGCAGCCTTACAACCTCGCGGTGAAACCAGCAGACAAACTGCAAGCAGAATCGGAACCCAACGAAGCCTTTCGCAAATGCAACAAGCTCGCTGTGGGCCAGACGATCGTCGGCAGCGTTCATCAGCAGCGCGACGTCGATGTGTTCGAAATCGAAGCTCAGGCGGGCCAGGCACTCGTGGCGGAAACCTTCGCCGCGCGGCGTGGTTCGGCGCTCGATCCGCTGTTGATTCTTTACGATGCTGCCGGCCAGGTTCTTGCGCAGAGCGACGATCAGCCGGAGCATCGCGACGCGTTGCTCAAGTACAAGACGACCTCGGCCGGCAAGTTTTATCTCGGTTTGCTAGATGCCCACGACCGCGGCTCGGGCGGCCACCCCTATCTGCTCGAACTGCGGGCAGAGTAATATCACAGTCGCCTTCCTCAGGTAGCCCGTAGCGTTAGCGAGGGTGTGTTCCCTGCAATGCACTCCCTCGCTAACGCTACGGGCTACCTATCTCACCTCAGGAGTAAATCCATGAAACTGCTCTCCCGTCTCTTCGCGTTCGCCTTCGTTATCACCATCGCCGCGCCGCTCTTCGCCGAAGACGCCGCGCCGAACACGCTCACCGACAAGGAAAAGTCCGCCGGTTGGAAGTTGCTGTTCGACGGCAAGACCACCGACGGCTGGAAGAATTTCAAGAAGGATAGCGTCTCGCCCGGCTGGCAAGTGAAGAACGGCGAACTGACCCGCGCTGGCAACAACGCCGGCGACATTGTGACTGCCGACAAATACACCGCATTCGAACTCGTCCTCGAATACAAGATTTCGAAGGGTGGCAACAGCGGCTTGATGTTCCACGTCACCGACGAAGGCGGCACGCCCTGGATGACCGGCCCGGAAATCCAAGTGCAAGACAACAAAGATGGCCACGATCCGCAGAAGGCCGGTTGGTTGTATCAGCTCTACAAGCCAGCCGACGGCGTCGATGCGACGAAGCCCGCTGGTGAATGGAACGAGCTCCGCGTGCTGATCTCGCCCGAGAAGTCGACCGTGTGGATGAACGGCACGAAGTATTACGACTTCGTGAAGGGAAGCAAGGATTGGGATGAGAAGGTCGCCGCCAGCAAGTTCAAGGCGATGCCTCTCTTCGGCAAACCGACCAGCGGCATGATCAGCTTGCAAGACCACGGCAACGAAGTGGCCTATCGCAACATCAAGATCCGCGTGATCGACGCGAAGTAAGTTTCGTTTCGAAAGCGTCTGCGCATACGCGACCGCTGGGCTTGTCCCAGCGGGGCGCTCACTGGCCTGCTACAAAATTCTGCAGAACTAGATACGGCGACCATGGGCCTTGTGCCCGTGGGGCCATCACTGGCTAGCTGAATAGTGATCACTCCACCGGCACAAGGCGCACAAGGCCGGTGGTCGCGGAAGCAAGCTGAAAGTCACGCGTCGTTGATGTCATCCTCTCTCTCTTTGGTGAACACCATGAATTCTCTCTTCGCCAAATCCCTTCTCGCGATGTGCTTGGTTGCCACCTGCGGACTGCATGTCGCAAGCGCCGAGGACATCTTCGCCGCCAACAAAGCGCTCGGCCGGGGCGTGAACCTGGGCAATGCTCTCGAAGCGCCGAAGGAAGGCGAGTGGGGGATGAAGATCGAGGCGGAATATTTTCCGCTCATCAAGCAAGCCGGCTTCGATCACGTCCGTTTGCCGGTGAAGTGGACTTCGCATGCGAGCAAGACGGAGCCATTCGTTGTGGAGCCGGCGTTTTTCGAGCGCATCGATCAACTGCTGAAGCAAGCCGAGGATGCCAAGCTCAAAGTCGTGCTCAACCATCATCACTTCGAAGAGCTCGATAAAAATCCTAAGGGCGAACTGCCGCGGGCCATTGCGATTTGGAAGCAGATCGCCACCCGCTATAAGGATCGTGGCTCGTTTTTGGTTTTCGAGCTGATGAACGAACCGCATGAAGAGCTCAACAAAGACAACGCCTGGACCGAAATCATCCCGCCGCTCCTCGCCGCCGTCCGCGAGAGCAACCCGACGCGGCCCGTGATCATCGGCCCGCCCTTCTGGAACGGCATGTGGGCCCTCAGCAAGTTCAAGCTGCCGGACGACCCGAACCTGATCGTCACGGTTCATTACTACAACCCGTTCAAATTCACCCACCAAGGCGCGCACTGGGTGAAGGACTCGGCGCCGTGGATCGGCACGAAGTGGACCGGCGACGAAAAGGAACTCGGCGAGATCACGAAGGAATTCGACGCCACGGCGAAATGGGCCAAGGAAAACAACCGCCCGATCTACCTCGGCGAATTCGGCGCGTTCAGCAAAGCCGACGATGAAAGTCGCGCGCGTTGGACGAAGGCCATCACCGGCGAAGCCGAGAAACGCGGCTGGAGCTGGGCCTACTGGGAATTCGGCGCCGGCTTTGGCGTGTACGACCGCGAGAAGAAGGCTTGGCACGAAAGCTTGAAGGATGGACTGCTGAAGCACTAAAGCAGCGGCCATTGCGATGACAGAGGGCTATTGCTGAAAACCGCCCGATCCACCAACGAAAACGGCCCCGCTAAAGTGCGGGGCCGTATTGCTTTAGGGTGGCTGACGGGACTTGAACCCGCGACTTCCAGATCCACAATCTGGCGCTCTAACCAACTGAGCTACAGCCACCGCGAGTCGTGTTAGTTTACCAGCGACGGCCAGACGTGGCAACGGTCTGACGGGCCGCGCAACCGCCGGAAAAAGCTGGCTCCGCCGCCAGGGCAGCGTTACACTATCCGCCGCTCGCTGGATAAGACGCCACGCGGAGCTTGACCGCTACTGATCCCACCGCCTTGCTCTCGGAAAGTCGACGATGAACGTGCTCCGCTGGCTCTTCGTTTTCACTTGCTTCATTACGACGAGCAGCCTGCGAGCCGCCGAGGCACCGCGGGCCCTGCCCGACGGCAAGCGGCCCGACGATGTGCGACTGCTCGATCCCAAGGATCTCGACGGTTATTTTCCCTTCACGCCGCCGGCTAGTCGCGAGGCTTGGGCCCCGCGGCAAGCCGCCGTGAAGCGGCAGATTCTGGCGTCGCAGGGTCTCTGGCCAATGCCGACCAAGACGCCGCTGAATGCCAAGATCCACGGCCTGGTCGATCAGGGTGACTACACGGTCGAGCGGGTTTATTTCGAGAGCTTTCCGGGCTTCTACGTCACCGGCAGCCTCTACAAGCCGAAGGGAAAAACCGGGCCGCTGCCGGTGATGCTTTATGCCCAGGGGCATTGGTCGAACGGTCGTTTTCATGACGCTGGTTTGCAAACGACGCGACAGCAGATCGTCATCGGCGCCGAGCGGTTCGAAGATGCCGGCCGCAATCCGTTGCAGTCGTGCTGCGTCGGTCTCGCGCGCATGGGCTGCGTCGTGTTTCAATACGACATGATCGGTTACGCCGACAGCCAGCAGCTGTCGTTCGAGTTGGCCCATCGCTTCGCCAAGCAGCGGCCCGAAATGAACAAGCCTGAGAACTGGGGACTCTACAGCCCGCAAGCCGAAGCTCGGCTGCAATCGATCATGGGTTTGCAAACGTGGAGCTCGGTGCGGTCGCTCGATTTTGTGCTCGACCTGCCGAACATCGATAAAACGCCGATCGACAGAACGCGCGTCGGCATCACCGGCGCGAGCGGCGGCGGCACGCAAACGTTTCTGCTCGCCGGCATCGACGATCGCGTGACGTTGTCGTTCCCCGCCGTGATGGTTTCGACTTCGATGCAAGGCGGCTGCACGTGCGAGAACGCCAGCTGCCTGCGCGTGAACACCGGTAACATCGAGTTCGCCGCCCTCTTTGCCCCGAAGCCGCAAGGAATGACCGGCGCCAACGACTGGACGAAGGAAATGTCGACCAAGGGCTTTCCGGAAATCCTCAAGCATTACGAAATGATGGGCGCGCCGAAGAACGTGATGCTCCTGCCGAACTATCACTTCCAGCACAACTACAACTATCCAAGTCGCAGCGCGATGTATGGTTGGGTCAACAAGTTTTTCAAGCTCGGCATTCCCGAGCCGGTCGTCGAAGAAGATTTTAAACGCCTCGAGCAAAAAGATCTGACTGTTTGGAACGAGCAACATCCGCAGCCGAAGGGTGGCGATGACGTAGAGCGACAAGTTTGCAAAACCTGGCACGAGGATGCCGAAGCGCAGCTGAAAAAGCTCACGCCGACCGACAAGGAATCGCTGACCAAGTGGCGAGAAGTGGTTGGCGGCGGTTGGCAGGCCGTGCTGCAGCGCGAGTTGCCGGCCGCGAGCGATCTCGATTACCTGCAGGTCAGCGAAAGCAACAAAGGTGACATGACACAGTACCTGGGCATCGTGAAAAACAAGCGCCACAGCGAACAGCTGCCGGCGATGTTTTTTCTGCCCGAGAACTGGAACAAGCGAGTCGTGATCTGGTTGAGCGAAAAAGGCAAGGCGGGCCTGATCGATAGCGACGGCAAACCGACCGCCGAGATTCGCAAGTTGCTGAAGCAAGGCGTGGCCATCGCTGGTGTCGATCTGTTTTCGCAAGGCGAGTTTCTGTCGGACGGCGAACCAGTGAAGCAAAACCGCGTCGTAAAAAATCCGCGCGAGTTCGCTGGTTACACCTATGGCTACAACCAGGCCCTCATCGCCCAGCGAGCTCACGATGTGCTAACGATGATTTCCTTTGCCAAGAATCATCCCGACAAGCCAGAGCGAATCGATCTGGTCGCGCTCGATGGCACGGCGCCGATTGCCGCGCTCGCTCGTGCAGTCGCCGGCGATGCGGTGCACACGGCAGCGATCAACACGGCTGGCTTTCGCTTTGCCGGCGTCGACGACTATCGCGCACTCAACTTTTTGCCCGGTAGCGCGAAGTACGGCGACATTCCCGCCCTCCTCGCGCTCGGCGCTCCCGGCGCACTCTGGGTCGGCGGAGAAAAACCCGATGCGCTGCAGCTGACAGCGGCTGCCTATCGCGCTGCAGGGGATGATAAGAAGTTGACCGTTGCTGAGAGCAAGGACACCGACGCCGCGCTGCAGTTCCTGCTGAAGTAGCGCACGCGCCGATCGAACGATCGACTAGGTGTGATGCTGGCGATTGGGCCGGATTTTGCCGACGAGGTCGGAACCGGCCAGCTCTTTTAACTGATCAGGATTCACTCGGGCCACAAAAGACTCGGCCGAATCAAGCCGAACCGGGTTCGGCACATTCAGATTTTTGAGGAGAAGTTCCAGCTGATCCATGGGACTGCGTGTCTTGGTCTGCGTGCGCGTGCCTCGCTCTTCGATGGTGGTCCGCTCGTGCTTGGCGACGGGCAGACCTTTACGAACGATGGCGTAGGGAGCATTGGCCGCATCGGCAACGACTTCCACAATGACCGAAATCGGCTCCTGATTCGCAGCATCGGCAAACTGCCGAAGGGAAGGATCGAGTGTCGGAAAAGTGGCGTTCATATCGGAATTCTACGCGGAGACCTGGGAAATGTACAATTTCAATCAGGCTCCCTAAAGATTAGTTTCGGCTGTTACTCGCGGGACGACCCCTTCTTTTTGGTTGATTTCTTTGTGGTTTTCCTGGCTGTCTTTTTCTTCACGGCCTTCTTTTTCGGGGCTTTCTTTTTGACTGCTCGTTTGCGGGGAGGGACGCTGCTAGTTGTGGGCTGGGGTCTTGGCGCTGGATCGGTGACGTAACCCAGTTCGTCGGCATATCCAAAGGCCCGCAGGGTGTCGATTCGGCCATAGCCGAAGCGATGGTTCTGGCCGGCCTCGCCTAATTCGGTCACCGAACTGATCAACAGATTCTGCAACAGTTCGGCCCGTTCCGCGCCTCGCGTGTCCTGCAAAATGGTGCTGCGTCCACTGAGGAGCAAAGCCATCGCGCCGGCAACGTGTGGAGTCGCCATGGAAGAACCGTTAAAGGCCTCCCATTTTCGAGAACGCACTGCGGAGAAAATGTCGACGCCTGGCGCCGAGACATCGGGCTTCGAATAGACCAGCGGCAGGGACTTCTGATTGATGTAGCGCGACTGCTCGACGATTTGAGTTCGCCCACCACTGAAGCCCGCCGCGCGATCGAGATGATCGGTAGCACCGACCGTGAAGGCAAAGTAATCGTTGCCCGGAGCGCCCGTGGTTTGGCTCCCTTCGTTGCCAACCGCAACCACCACGGGAATTCCCACGCTGTTGGCATTGATGATGGCGCGCGTGTAGGTATCGAGCACGCCGGCGGTCATCTGCAAGCCGCCGAGCGACATGCTGATGATGTGCGCTCCACTTTTGATCGCCCAGTCGATGCCGGCCAGAATTTGAGCATCCGTGCCGCTGCCGCCTTGCAGCACGCGACCGGCCAGGATCTTTGCCTGCGGCGCCATGCCGATGTAACGTCCGCTCGCTTTGCCCCCCACGATGGTGCCAGCGCAATGCGTGCCGTGATCGTTGTCATCCTGGGCATGCTCAATCCCCGAATGCAACATGCGCCCTTCTTCATCAAATTCAGCAAAGCCGGCGATCTTACTAGCGCCGATTTCATCCACAAAATCGGGATGCGTAGGATCGATGCCTGTATCGAGAACCGCCACGAGCACAGGTTGGCCATTCACCGCGCCTTCGGCATCGTAGGCGCCCCAGCAAGCCAGTGCGCCAGTTTTAGAAAGCCCCCACGTATAGCCTCGGTAGTCGTTGATGGCCGGCCGCATGTCGGTCGATCGTGAGACCGGCGGCAAGCGAACGTCGCGATTCGGGTAAACGCCAGAAACCATCGGCATGCGAGTGGGTAGCGCAACCAACTCATCGCGCGTCAACTCCATCGTCATACTGCTCGAACTCCAGAAGACTTCTGGTTGGTACTTGCGCTTGGCATGAATCTCTTTGACGAAGTCCGAACTATTGAGAACTTGGCTAACCCTTTCCTTGCCAAAATGCTCCACTTGATCGCGCGTGGTTGAAAGGTATGCCAATTGAGCTGGCTTGAGTTGGGCCCGCACCGCTCGATCGGTATGCCACGAGGTGCTTGTCTTGGTTTTGCTGCTGACGTTGTTCTTGCCCTTGGTGCGCGGGTTGGGAATCAACTGCTTCGCGCTGATTAACCCGGCCCGGCGTTCCATAATGCTCGCCGAAACCTTGATATAAGTTTCAACATCCTGACTGGCATCCATTTGGATGATCACCCGGCAAACATCTCGGCTGGGAGTCAGGTCCGCCAGTTCTCGACACTGCATTTCCAGCTGAAACGCTCGGTCGTGAATTCGCATCGGTCGGGTGCTCATCGAGTAGCTCAAATGCTGAATGTCAGGGGTGCAGATTTCTGCCTAAAACGTAGCAATTGATGTAATCATTACAATCCTCACGAACTCAATTTCATGGTTTTTCGCACCTTATGAATGACAAGGATTGTCGCTAACGAACGGGAATTTCTGGTGTCTACGTTTATCATTTGACCGCGCGCCGTCCTGACGTAGGTTTCCGCAGCCATTCTCCCAGGCACGATGATCCCACGCCTTTGGAAAGTCACGATGCGCGCCGATTACATCAACCCGTTCATTAGTTCGCTGATCAACACCTTCGAGACGATGCTCGGCTGCACACTCACGCGCGGCCAGTTGTACTTGAAGACCCCGGAGACGCGACTGCACGATGTGAGCGGCATCATCGGGCTCAGCGGCCAAGCCCAAGGGACGGTGGTACTGAGCCTCGATAAGAATGTGGCGCTGCAAGCGACCACCACCATGCTGATGTGCGAAACGACCGAGCTCAACACCGACGTCGTCGATGCGGTCGGCGAACTCACCAACATGGTGGCCGGCAGTGCCAAGGCGCTGCTGACCGATTACAAGCTTTCGATCAGCCTGCCGGGCGTGATCAAGGGCGCCGGCCATGAAGTTTGTTTCCCCTCCGATGTAACGCCGATCTGCGTGCCGTTCACTTGTCCGTGGGGCGATCTGAAGATTGAAGTGGGCCTGGCCGAAGTCCGAGCACTCGTGCCTGGTGCTGCTGCGCCGGCCATGGCGATGGCCTAGCGTACAGATGAGCTCGTGTTGGCCGGAACAAGTTTACTCGCGCAGTTCCGGCCCGCTCTCACAGAGAGCTCTAACTCAGTAAGTAAGGCCATAAGCTATCGCTGATCAAGAGCCCGCGGCGGGTGAGGCGGAGCGAGGTAGCGGTTCGCTCGAGAAAGCCTTGGTCGAGGAAACGCTGCAAATCCGCGCCGCCGAGTTGTTCGATCGAGAAGCCGGTTTCGCGCGCAAACGCCTGTGATTCGATGCCCGCAAGTCGTCGTAAACCAAACACGAGTCGTTCGCGCGCACGCTCTTCTCCGCTCAGCGTTTCGCGCTCGGCTGTTGGCGATTGATCTTGCTCCAAACGCGATAGCCACGCCGTCGTGCTGCGGTGATTCATTTCGCGTACGCCGTTGACATAGCGAGCGGCGCCCGGACCGACCGCGAAATAGCCGCGGCCTAACCAATAGGTCTCGTTGTGGCGGCAGCGATGACCGGGGAGTGCGAAGTTCGAGACTTCGTAATGCTCATAACCAGCTGCCGTCAGCACGTCGATGGTTCGCTCGTACATGGCCGCGGCGGTGTCTTCTTCGGCGGGCTTTAGTTCGCCACGGTTCACGCGCGGGAAAAAGCTCGTTCCCTTTTCGATGGTCAGCCCATATGTCGAAATGTGCTGCGGCTGGAGCGCGAGCGCATTCTGCAAATCATTCTCCCACTCGGTGAGCGTTTCGCCGGGCACGCCGAAGATGAGATCGAGGGAAACCGAAGACGCGACCTCTTTCGCCGAGCGAAAGGCCGCGCCGACTTGCTGCGGTGAATGATCACGCTCGAGGATCGTCAGTTTTCGCTGGCTGAACGACTGCGCGCCGAGGCTGATGCGATTTACACCAGCCGTTTGCAACACCGCGCAGCGCTCGGGAGTCAGATCGAGCGGATTGGCTTCGGCACTGAATTCAAAGCCACGTTGCAGATCAAACCAATCTCGCACGAGCGCAAACAACTGCGCAAGCTGAGCCGGCGGCAGATGCGTCGGCGTGCCACCGCCGAAGAACAGCGTTTCCACTGGCCGGCGCGACTCCAGCAGCATCAGCTCTTTGGCCAGGGCCCGCAGATAGCGCTCGATCAGGTCATCGCGGCCGGCGATCAGCGTGAAGTTGCAATAACCGCAGCGATGCCGACAAAACGGAACATGAACATACGCAGCACGCGGCGGTGGAAACGAGACTGCGAACTCAGCACTCATAGCCACAGCTTCAGCCGGCCGCCGAGCATGTCGGGGAAGGCTTTGTGAACGTAGTGCTTCACTTGCTTGTCGTGATAGCGCGTGCTGAGATGCCCCGCGATGATCAACTCATTTTCGAAGCGGTCCTTGCGCTCGACCCAATCGTCGAGATGCATGTGGCCATGCTTGTGAATCTTTTCCTTGCGATGGCTGGGCGCGACGAAGGTCATCTCCGCGATCAGCACCTTGGCTTGATACATGGCCGGGCAAGCGTCGAGTCCACCCGGCGCGGTGTCGCCCGTGTAGGCCAGCAGCGGCAGTCGCTTTTCTTCCGTCACATCGGCGCCACTGAGGCGGATGTCGCGAATCTGCTCGCCAGTCAAACCCTGATACTCAGCTTTTAGTTTCTTCCGCTTCTCCCACACGACGAAGCCGACCGAGGGAACCGTGTGCTTTGTTGCCGAGACCGTCACGACATGCTCGCGCGACAGATCGATCTCATCGCCAGGCCGCAGGCCGATCAGTTCACACGGCAGGCGGCCGCGATCGAGTTTGCCGACGATCTTCAGCAGCATTTCAACGTTATCGACGGCATGCTCTGGCAGATAGATTGTGGGCGGTTCCATCTTCATCATTCGCCGCCGCGCCACGTAGACCGGGATCGCGGCCATGTGATCGAGATGGAGATGCGAGATGAACCAGGTCTGCGTCCCCATGAAGTCCCAGGGCTGGGCGCCGAGATCAAAGCCCAGCTTGAGTTCAGGAATCCGCCAGTATGACTGCACGGCTGCGCGCGAATACCCTTCGATCGTCAGATCCTGAAAAGGGAGCGAGAGGAAAGGTGCGTTGTCCATGATTCAATTGCAGATTTCAGATTGTAAATTGCAGATTGAAATACAGATTTGTGAATTCAATCTGCAATCTGAAATCTACAATCTGAAATTATTTTCCGTTCCAATAAATCTTGACGTTATGGGTCGCGCGGCCGACGGCGACGATGTCGTTCTTCCCATCACCGTTGAGGTCGCCGACGGCGAGGTCTTCGACGGCGACGCCGCCTTGATCGACGAATTGTCGTTCCCACTTTTGACCGGCGGCATCTTGCGGGTCGTAGATTCGCACGCCGCTCTTGCGGGTCGGGCCTAGGTCGTCGCGGATGCCGATGATGAGCTCTTCTTCTTCGTCATCGTCCATGTTTGCGCACCAAACGGCGTGGCCCCACTTCAGTTCCTCGTCGACGACTTGCCGATTCCACAGGCCTTCGCCAGGCGCGGGCCGATCAGCGGTCGGCTTGGTGTAGACGACAACTTGATTGCCATGCCAAGGCTCGATCGTGGCGATGTAGTCGCTGGTCTTGCCAAGTCGGCCATGCTTGATTTCGCTCGCGCCGCGGTTGGGCGATGTTTTTTGGTTCCCTTCGCCGATGTGCTGATTCTGCCACTTGCCGCTGTCGTCCTTGGTGAGGAGCGACACTCCCTCGAAGCTGACATACAAGATGTCGGGGTTGCCGTCGTGGTTGAAATCGGTCACTTGAAAGTTGTGCGTCACGTGCAGCTTGTCATCGATCACGGTCGGCTCCCACGGCCCCTTCACCGGATCGGCGGGGATCTTGAACGACAGCAACTGGCAGGTCGCTTCCTTCCAATCGGGCGCCTTCGTGCCGCGGCCCATCAGGGGCGACACGATCAGTTCCGGTTTGCCATCGCCATCGAGATCGGCAAAGTTCATACGATGCACGGTCGGCACTTCGCTGATGGGATGGACCTCCCACAGCCGATCGGGGTTCGCTTCATCTGCTTCTTTTTTCGAAACAGCCTTCGATTTATTCGGCCCGATCCACTGCACCGTGCCGCCACTCATCGTATTGAACGGCTTCCAATCGGCGCCGACGGCGAAGTCGAGCGAGCCATCGCCGTCGATATCGGCTGGGGCAAAGCAAACGTTGTCGGGTCGCGTCTGCTTGTCGATCAGGATGTGTTCCTTCCACGTCGGGTTTTCGAGCCAGAGAATCCGCGTCTGATCGACAATACAGATGTCGAGTTTCTTGTCGCCATTCATGTCGAGCAAGCGAACCGCGTAACCGACGCCGAGCTTGGTCGGCAACTCTTCGGCGCGGAGCGGAATTTCAGCGGCGGACGATTTTGCAACAGCTGAAAAAGCGAACGAAACCAGCACGGCCAACAGGCGAGCAGCGGAGGTGAGTCTCATCGGTAGGTTCCTGGGGGAGGAGGTTTGACCCCCAGGATAGCCGCGCGCGCTAGATTTGGGCAGAACGCTACCGGGGTCGGGAGTATTTTCCGGCAGCGCGCCTTATTCGGCATTCGACGGCTGGCCGGAAAATTCTCCCGACCCCCTTCACGCCGAATCGCGAGCGACTGCCGATCAACGTCAGGGGGGCAGGACGATTTTCGGGCCAACCTTTTTCGGCCAATGCGACGTCGTGTTGCCCGAAAGTAGTCCCAACGCCGGCAGCTACCGCTGATTCAGGTGCGCGATGATGTCCTCGGTAATATCGAGTTCCGGCGTGTGGAACACGACGGGGCGGTTCACTCCTTGCAGCACACTGTTGCGGTCTTCACGTTTCATATCGTCGGAGTTAAATCGCACGACTAGATTCACCTTGCGCTGACGCGCGACGACTTTGGTGGCGGCTTCGACCTTGCGATAAGCGTCGTAGTAGACTTGCCCTTCGACAGCCAAAAGGTCGGCTTTCTGCAACGCAACCCGGGCTTGCACTTCTTTCGACTTGGTGTCGTACTCTGCCAGCCGCTGCTTGTGTTCTTCGCTGCCCAGTTCCTTCTGCCGCAACCGCTCGGCCAGCTCAGTCAACTTGTTCAACGCTTCGACATCCCGTTTCACGAGTCGGTCGAAGTCTTCAATTTTCTGCCGGAGCTTGTCCATTTCGTCGTTGAAGGTGCGAAAGCGTTTGAAGGTGGCGGCGATATCAACCACGGCGATGGTTGCTGCCGGCAGTGGAGCTGACTCGTTCGCGTTGGGTTGGGTCGGAGCAGCAAACGCCAATCGCTGTTGCCCCTGACTCTCGATTCGCAACCACAGCCCGCCGAGAGCGAGCAAAACAAGCATCCAGCCATACCGGGACGAGTAACGATTCATGGCAGCCTCCTGAGAATCGAGATGGGAATGACTCAAAATAGCAGGTTGTGGTGGGCGCTGTAGAGCCGCGACAGTTGCAGTCACATCGGGGGATAACTAGATTGGGAGTGCTGCCAGATTTACTTTCCCGCCTGACTACTTCTTACCGCCGATCGCTGCTGGCCAGAGTTCGCGATCAATTGGTGCAGCCGTCAACGCGCTGCCCCATTTCCTCTCACGTTGTTGAATCGTTATGCCCATTGCTGCTTGGAGTCCGAACTTCGTAGCCCTGCTGCTGGCCGCAGTGGTGTTTGCGTTGTCGGCTTGGGCGGAGTGGATTCACGCGCGGCGGAGCGCCGCGCTCGGCCGATTGGCGTTTGGCCCCACGGGTGAGCCGCGCAGTTGGACCAAGGCAGCGCCGCTGCTGCGAGTGGTGGCCGGCAGTTTGCTGGCCTGGGGTTTGGTCATTCTCGCGCTGTCGCCCAGCGAAGCGCTGAGTACCACCGGCGCCGAAGCCGATGAGCCCGCGCCGGAAGATTTGCAGCGGATCATTTTGCTGCTCGATGTTTCGCCGAGCATGGCCATCAGCGACTCGGGAGAAAATCGCAACCTCGAACGCCGGCAGCGGGTGCTGCAGGTGGTGAAAGGGATCTTCCCGCGAATCTCGGTCGCCCGCACGCGGTTCAGCATCATCGCTTTTTTCACTTCCGCACGGCCGGTGGTCGTCGACTCTTACGACACTGCCGTCATCACGAACGTGCTCGATAACCTGCCGCTGGTCTGGGCCTTTGAGCCGGGCAAGACCGACGTGATCAAAGGTCTGCAAGCGACGGCTGATATGGCCCGCGATTGGGCGCCGAAGAGCACGACAGTCATTTTGTGTACCGATGGCGACACGGTCGACTTCAGCCAGATCCCGAAGATGCCGCGCTCGGTCAGCCAGGTGCAGATCTTTGCCGTCGGCGATCCGGTCGTTGGCACCTTCATTGATGGCCATGATTCGCGGCAACAGGCGGGCGTGCTCCGCCGACTCGCTGCCGAGCTGCGTGGCTCTTATTACGATGTCAACACGCGGCATGTGCCGACGTCGGCCCTCACTGAGCTCGCCGTGAATCCGCCGAAGCCCGCGAAGCTTGGTTTCACTTGGAAGGACCTCGCGCTGGGCGCGATTGCCATCGGCGCGACGATCCTCGCGCTGTTGCCACTGCTACTCGAATACTTCGGTTGTGCCTGGAACGCCGGGCGCGAACTGCCGGCAAGTCGCCCGCGGGAGATGGCAGCATGACATCTCCATTAAATCTTAAACTTAATTTCAAAATCATCAGGAAGTGGCTGATCCTGCTGTGGTTGCTCGTGCCTGTCGCGCTGGTGAGTTATCACTTCGGCCCGGGTCAGCGCGAACTCGCCTGGCGCGAAGCGGCCGAGCTAAAAGCTGAGGCAGAGAAGCACGAGCAGAATCAGCACTGGGAACAAGCAATCGCCGCTTACGGCAAGGCCGTGAGCGCCGTGCCGGTGACAAGCGATAACGCCACGGCTGCGACGGTGGCCCGCGATCAATTGCGATTGGCTCAACTCAAAGCGGCGTTCCAGCTCGGCAAGCTCGACGATACACTCACCGACACGCGGCAGTTCGTCGAACACGTCGAAGCCACCCACGGCCCGCAGTCGCAACTGGCCTTCGACGCCCGCGACTTTCTCGGCCGCGTCCATTATCAAGCGATGATCGCGCTCCGACTGGAATCGGCCGAGAAGCAAGTCTGGATGAAACAGTGGGAACTTTCGCGGCAGAACTTTCGTTTCCTTGCCGAGCACAGCCTTGCCGACCGCAACGGCCTCGATCGCAAGAATCTGGAAGTGGTCATCAAATCGGCGAACCTTCCCACACCTCCACCGCCGCCCGCTGGTGGTGGTAGTGGCGGCGGTGCTGCGACGACTGTCACATTCACGCCGCCGACGCAAGCTCCGCCGACCTCGGGAACCAATGTCGCTCCGCCCGACAGTCGCCCGCGTGCCCCCACACTGAACAACAGCGAAATCACGCCGCCTGAGTTTGAAAAAGGCTCGTAAGGAATCGCATTCGTGTTTTGGATTTTGGAATCTGTGATGAAGCATCTCCTCCAAGCCCGTTCTTTCGCAGCCTGCAGCCTGCTCCTGCTGGCCGTGAGCGTTTTGCAGCCATTCGCTCGTGCGCAGGAAAAAGTAGACGAACCGGCCAAGACCGAAACCAAACCGGAAGACCCCAAGAAAGCGGCGGAAGAAGCCAAACGCGCAGCCGAGGAAGCCAAGCGGGCTGCGGAACTCAAGAAAGCCGAGGAAGCGCGACTCAAGGTCGAGGCCCGCCTCAAAGCCGAAGCCGAAGAAGCCGCCGCGCGAGCGGCCATGAAGGTGATCACCGATCGCGGCGATGCTTGCTTGCGAGCTAAGCTCTCGCGCACACCCGAAGAAGTCTTCCGCGCGGTTGCTCGCATGGGCAGCGGTGGCGACAAGGACCTGCCCGACGAAGAGAAATTCCCACTCTACGTGCATGCCGGCGAATGGGAAAAATTCCACGATCTGATTGTCAAATATCCCAGCGATTTTCCGCAGCGGATGTACAGCAAGGTTCTCAACGAACTGATGTGGGCCAACCCCAAGCCGATCTTGCTGCCGCTTGATGTGCTTCGCATCGCCGATGCTGCCCCGACCGAACTCACCGACAAGCAAACGATCTCCATCGGCAAGCTGCTGAACCACGCCATCGCCAAAAACGAGTCGCGCACCGAGCTGATGAATCAGCTGAAGAAGGGAACGGCCCGGCTCGGCGGCAGTGATCCAGCGAAACGAAACGCTGCGGCCCGCGCGCTCGCTTCGGCAGAGTTTTGGACCGAAGCCAAGGAATTTGGACTCAAAGAAAACGAAATTCCTGAGCTCACGGCCGGCCTGAAGCCCGATGCTCCCGCAAAACTGGCCGAGCCCAACTGGGAGCCACTTCTCGCCACGCTGCGTGATGCCAACCGCACCGCCGAAGAACGTGACGAAGCACTCACGAGCCTGCACCTCGCCATGCTGCAATCGACGCCCGAAACGGTTCGAAACCGGCTCGGCGCAGTGCTCGGCGACGATGGCCAGAAGGAAATCGGCTGGGAACTGATCGCGCTCCTCGGCCGCAAAACGGCCCGCGGCCAAATCGATGTCGACTTCCACATTCGCCGCGTCAATCTCGAACTACAAGAGACCGCGATGCAGCTGCTCGCCAAGAACAAGCGACTCAGCAGCCCTCCTGGCCCAACCTTCGCCAACCTCTACGCCCGCAACTGGCACGCAGAAGCTCAGCAGACGTTGAGCGTTTATCCGACCTGGAAAAAGGCCTCGATCGACAGTCGCGAAAAGTATCAGCACGTGGGAATCGAAGAGTTGCTCCGCACCGCCCCTGCCGATGAATGGCTGGCCGTGCTCGAGCCGCAGGTGTCGAGCTCGGTCAAGCTGATGATCGCGCGCGTCACGCTCCTGTCTGACAATCTCGAGCGGCTCGTGCCGCAGCTCGCCGAGTTCAGCCGCCGCGACAAAGCAGCCGCCGGCGAACTCGGTAGCGCTTACCTGCTCCGCTGGACACAACTGCACGACCCCAGCTTCACGCCCGAAGCAATCCGCCAATACAAGCTCGATGGCCACTCGATTGTGCTCACCCGCGCCGAGCAAGAGCAGAGTTTGAGGCAACTTGGAGCGATGCTCAAATCGCTCGATCCCGAAGCACGCAAACTTCTTAACGAGGGAATGGTCGTCACCGCCTTCGATCTCTGCCACAGCAAAGCAGAAATCTACACTCGCGATCAAATGGTGCAGGTCTTCGGTCCCCTCGAAAACTTGCCGCCGACTCTGTTGCTTTCGCTGCTTGAGCGGATGCGTTTCAAGCTCGGCGCTCATTGGCGCAACCTGGCTGTGCAAACCGACGCTGCGACGAAGCGCGACTCCGATGATGTTTTTGAGCTCGTGAACGATGGCTATTCGCAAGCCGACACCATCGCCACCGAGTGGCTGGCCGCTCATCCCGACGATTGGCGAACGACCTGCACCGGCGGCTCGATTCTCGCCGAATGGGCCGAATTCGCTTACTTTCAAGCTGTGGCCTCGAGCACCGGCGGCAGCGATCGCTTTGCCACGTATCTCAAACGCTCTTCGGCCGCTCTCGAGCGCTTTCGCGCTGGCGCCAAAGCCTATGCCGAAGCAGTGCCGAAAATGAGTCGGGCTGAGTTCAGCCTGTTGCCGTATCGCTCATGGTTTTATGGCATCCTCGGGATTGCCAACGACAGCGAAGTGAACTTGCGAAAAGGCGTCACGCACGAGTCGCTCGTCGAAATCAGCCAGGCCATGAAGAGCCTGCCGAAGGGCGCCGGCGGCGTACACCTGCAGATGTTTTCGACGATGGTGGCCGACAACGTGAAAGCCAACGTCATCGCGCCGCAGATGAAGTACCGTTACTTGTCGAGCGCGGTCGAGATCACTGGCCGCAACGCGACGGTCTATCCCGCCGAAGAAAAGGTGCAGTACTACGAATCGCTGCTGAAAGAGATTCGCCTGCGAGCTCGTGTCGACGGCAGCACCAAGATCCGCCAGAACGGCCAGTTCGGCGTCTTTGTGACGCTCGTCCACACTCCCGATCTGGCCCGCGAAGCCGGCGGCTTTGGCAAATACCTGCAGAACGAAACTCGGCGAACGGTCTCTGGAAAAACGATCGTTGAGAATCCTCTCTATCGCGATCGTTTCGAAGAATCGCTTCGCTTGGCTCTCGCCGATTTTTTCGAAATCAAGTCGATCATCTTCGCCGATCCGATGGCCGGCGCTCAGCCGATGATTCCCGAAGGTTTGGAAATGAGCGTGGCGAAAACTGCTGCAGCGCCCGAAGTGAAATCAACCGAATCGAAAGAGAAGTGGCAAGAAACGCCGCTCGCCTATTTGCATCTGGTTGCCAAAGACGGCACAGTCGATCGTGTGCCGCCGCTGGAGATTGAACTCGACTTTTTCGATCGCGATGGCAAGGTGGTTATTCCGCTGCCGTCGACGCCGGTGCTGATCGAGATCGCTCCCGATGCACCGTCGCGCCGCACTGCGGCCGCGATTGCCATCACCGAAATCGTAGATGCCCGCGAACTCGCGGAACACAAACGACTGAAGCTCGACGTGATTGCCACTTCGAACGGATTGGTTCCCGATCTCGACGATCTGCTTGATCTGAAGTCGTTCGGCCTGCCAGTGAAAAACGTCGACAACCGCGAAGGGCTGCACGTCAGCGAGTTACACAGCGGCGACGACGGCTTGTACGCGAAGTCGGAACGCAATTGGACCGTCGAACTCGATCCCGCGCCACTGCTGCAAGGGGCGACGAACAAGGTGGAGTTCCAATTTCCGCAGCCGAAGAACGAAACGACCGCGGTTATCTATCGCACCTACAAAGACATGGATCCTGTCGAAGCGGCCGCGAAAGTGACGCTCGTCGAAGGTCAGGCCGCGGCCGCTCTTGCTCAGCCGAACTACTATGCCTGGATCGGCGGTGGGCTCGTGGTGCTGGTCGTCGCCGGCCTGGTTCTCACGCAATTGCTGTGGAAGCAACCGGTTGCCGAAACAGCAGCGCCGGCCTTTGTCACTCCGCGCGATGCCACGCCGTTTGCCGTGGCGAACTTGCTGCATCGGATCCGCAACAGCAAGCAAGCGACACTGAGCGACGCGCAGCGAACCGAACTCGAGCGTGAGATCAACTCGCTCGAGCGCGGCAGCTTTGCTCCCGACTCAAGCCCGCGCTCGACGAGCGACTTGCGTTCGCTGGCCGATCGTTGGGTACGTACCGCGCTCAGCTAATTCTAGTTTTCAACAAAACAATCCTTTCTCAAAGAACGTACTGTGAGCACTGCTGAAATAAACTCCGTTGCCGCCGCGCAGATCCAAGAGATCCGCGCTCGCGTGGCCAAGGTCGTCGTGGGACAGGATGTCGTCGTCGAACGTATTTTGATCGCCCTGCTAACCGGCGGTCACTTGCTGCTGGAAGGGGTACCGGGCCTCGCCAAGACCCTGCTCGTCAACGCCGTCGCGCGGACCATCGGCATGGGCTTCGGCCGGGTGCAGTTCACCATCGACATGCTGCCGTCCGATGTCATCGGTTCGGAAATTCTCGATCAGGCCACGCACAAGTTTCGCATTCACAAAGGGCCGGTCTTCACCAACCTGCTCCTCGCTGACGAAATCAACCGCGCCGCGCCCAAGGTGCAGGGCTGCTTGCTCGAAGCGATGCAAGAACGCAAAGTCACGCTCGGCGGCAATACGTTTTCCCTGCCAGCGCCGTTTCTCGTCATCGCCACGCAGAATCCGATCGAACAATCAGGCACGTTCGAACTCCCCGAAGCGCAGCTCGATCGCTTCATGCTCTGCCACCGGCTAGAGTTCCCCTCAGCCGATCAGGAAAAGGAAGTCTATCGCCGTCAGCTCAATATGGGTCTCGCCAGGCAAGAGGGTGGCGGCGCAGTCCCCCGTTCGGCCTTCGACATGATCGGCGAAAGCCCGGTATGCGGCATTCCGGAACTCGTCAACATGATGGAGCAGGTGCAGACGATTCACGTCAGCGATGCTTTCACCGAACACGTGGTGCGTACTGTTCGCCGCACGCGCGAACATCCAGCCCTGGCCGTTGGTTGCAGCCCACGCGCGGGACTCGCGCTGCTGCAAGCTTCGCGAGCGCGGGCGTTGTTGCATGACCGCAGTTACGTGGTGCCGGAAGATATGATCGCGCTCGCCGAAGACGTGATCCTGCACCGCATCCGTTTGACTTACGAAAGCGTCGCTCGCGGCGTGCATGCTCGCGATGTGCTCGAAGAGATCATGCGAGAGCTGTAATCCATACCCATGTCGTACTTGCTTCCACCCATCACGAATCCGCGCCGGCAATTTGAATTCGAAATCAAATTGCTGGCCGATAGCCTCAGCTTTGGCGGCGATGCTTCGCGCTTCCTCGGCTCGGGGCTGGAGTACGCGCAGTCGCGCAAGTACGAGCCGGGCGATCCCGTGAAGCTGATCGATTGGCGAGTGACGGCACGTACCGGCAAGCCGTTCGTCAAAGAATACGAAGCGGCCCGCCAAGTGCCGATTTATCTCGCGGTCGATACTTCCGCGTCAATGTGCGTGGGCTCAGTCGAGCGCAACAAGTACTACTGGGCCGTTCGCCTCGCGGCCGGCATTGGTCAGGCGGGGCTCGAACGTCTCAGCCCGGTCGGCTTGATCGCCGGCGGCGAACGTGATTTGCGCATCACGCCGACGCTCTCGTCGCAGAGTTTGCTGCAATGGGCCGAACAGCTGCGGCAGTTCGATTTTCAAGAGCGTACGCAACTGTCGACGCGGCTGCGAACGCTGGCAGCATCACTTAAGTCGCGGTCGATCGTGTTTGTCCTCAGCGATCTGCACGACGAAGGTTCGCTGGAAGTGATGGAACTGCTGGCCACCAATCACGAGCTCGTCGTGCTGTGGCTACAAGATCCCGCCGAAGTGAAACTTCCCCGCGGCGGTATCTTTCGCGCTCGCGAAGCCGAGACCGGGACAAAGGCAGTACTGCATGGCTGGACGAAATTGACCAGCAGCGACCGCATTCGCGAATCACTCGTGCAGAGCGGCATCGAGTTTTTGCACATTCCCATCGACGAGCCAGTCCTGCCGCGAGTGCGGTATTTTCTGAAGCATCGCAAATCGCTGGGGCACGATTAATTCATGTCATCGTCGGCAACTACACCTTCGAGCAACCTGCGATCCGTCTCGCTCCGCGTGACGATCGTGCTGCTGTTGCTGGTTGGCGCGGGAGCTTTCTTTGCGATTCGCTGGCGACGCAACGGTGCTGTGACGATCGGAGTCGAAGGGCAACGGACGATTGAAGTCGCCGGGCCGAAGTTGATCGCAGCGCCGTTCACTCCAGGTGATGCACTTTCCGTTCGCATTGCGAGCGAGGAGAAAACGAAGGACGGCTATCGCTACGACATTCGCTACATGGCCTTCGGTCCCGGCCAGCACGACATCGGCAAGTCGCTCGCCGACCCCGATGGCAAACGCCCCGCGCCGCAAACTGCATTCGATGTTTCCGTAGCAGCTCTCATTCCCGAAAAATATTCGGGAGAGCTATTCAACACCAAGCCTTCATCGATCGACTTGCACACCAACTACAGCCTGCTGATGACGCTCGCTTGGGGTTCGTGGGCTCTGCTACTCGTGCCGCTGATTTATTACAGCCGAGACTGGAGCAAACGCCAGATCACTGCGCCGCCGCGGCCGAATATCACGCAACGATTGCGGCAATTGCTGCAACAGGCAGCTCGCACCGAATTAACGCCGCAACAGCAGACCGATTTGGAACAACTGCTGCTCGCCTTCTGGTCGCAGCGACTCAACCTTTCAGAACAACGGCTGAGCGAGACGATTGAACAATTGCGGCAGCATCCGCAGGCCGGGCCGCAGTGGAGCAGCGTCGAGCGTTGGTTCCATGCACGTTCGACCTCGGCCAGCAATGTCGCAGCCAAGCAACTGCTCACCGATTTAGAAGCCCTCAACTAACCATGATCTTTTCCCGTCCAGGATTGCTGCCGCTTCTCTGCCTGCCAATTTTGCTCGGTTGTTGGCAATGGTGGCGGCGCGGCCGGCCGGTGGTGCTGCCCTTTGATCATGGTCAATTACGCCGCGGGGCCTGGCTGCATTGGTTAGTGCGGACCACGGATTTGCTTCCTGCAGCCATTCTGGCAGTCGCGATTTTCGTATGGGCGGGGCCGCTCATCGAAGGGCCGCCGAACTATCCGTCGCAGGTTGCCAATATTCAGATCGCGCTCGATACCTCGGGCAGCATGAACGATCCGCTCGGCGACAAGATCAAAAAGGACGGCAAGGCCTACACCAAGTATGACGCGGCCATGGAAGCGATCAACGAGTTCACGACGTTTCGCAAAGGGGACGCGTTCGGCTTCACGATTTTCACCTCCGGCGTGATGCACTGGGTGCCGCTGACGACCGATCTCTCTGCCATTCGTCTCGCCACGCCGTTTGTCGGACCGGGGACGTTTCCGCTCAAGTGGTGGGACGGCACGAAGGTGGGAAGCGCCCTGAAGGAATGTGCCCGCGTGCTCGAAGAGCGACACGATGGCGACCGCATGATCATCGTGCTCACCGACGGCGAAAGCCCCGACCTGAAAAACGGCCAGGCCGAGATCATCGCGCGGGAACTGCTGAAGAAAAACATCGTGGTCTACATCCTCTCGATTCGCAACGGCACGCCGCCCGAAGAACTGCGGACCGTCGCGCAGATCACCAAGGGTGAGATTTTCGAATCGGGCGACATGCCGGCGCTGCGCGGCGTATTCAAACGGATCGATAGTCTGCAGCGGGCCAAGCTCGTCGCTGCACAAACAACTTGGCTCGACTACTTCCCGCCGTTCGCGCTCGCCGGGCTAGTGCTACTCGCAGTACAACAACTGACTGCTTTTGGATTGCGATTCACGCCGTGGTGATGGAGGCAGTTGCGACTAGCGCGGCAGCTTCACTGCCGTCATGGCTCCATATCCGGCCGGCCAGCGACTGTTGACTTCGATCTCCGTCAGCAATTCTTTTGCGCCGAGTTGAGCCGGGTATTCCTTCGTCAGCTTGTCGTTGCGATCGAGATAGATTTTGGCTAGGTACTTGCCGGCAGGAAGCGTCGCATTCCGCAGCAGCTCTTTCGCTCGCGGCGAATCTTTGGGCGCGACTAAGCTCAAGTGATTTTGCCACAGGCCACCTTTGCCAAATATCTGCCGATCTGCCGTAGCCCAGCGCTCGCTGGAAAACTTCTTGGTCTGCTCGTCAAACGGATAGAGTTCGAGGCGCAGCACCAGCTGGTCGTACTCGGCGGGAATGTCGGTCAGCTTGAACCAGATTTCGGAAACGACGGCGGCTTCATTGCTTGGCTGCGGCAGCTCCTTCGCAGTTTTGTATTGACCGGCTTGCGTCGCGGCGTAGTCATCGATGAATTTGCGAAACTGCTGATAAGTCCGATCGCCGAAGGTCATCTTCACGCCGCCGCCGTGCTCCACTTTTTTGAGCGGCTTGAGCAGGAGCAGGCTCTTTTCGGGCTCTTTTAGATCGATCAGTTCATGCTCAAGCAGATGCGCGAGCGTGGCTTGCGGATCGCGGAGCTTCATCCAGGAAATGTGTTCGCCGTGCTTCTTCACTTGCTGGGCATTGCGATCGGGCGAATGGCAGGCAGCACAGCGGCCCGCTTCGGCCCAGACGTTGTCGAGGAAGGATTGCAGCACGCGGTCTTGGCGGGCGTGGCGGATCACTTCCGGCGGCAACTGCGGGCCGATGGCGGTGTCGGTCGCTTTGGCGGCAGCGAGCGACGGATCCTTCACGGCGGCTTCGATCCAAGCGCGAAAGGCCGCTGATTCTTCGGCCCGGATCTTTTCGGTGACGATGCTTGGCTTGGCCGGTTTGCGGTCGATGAACTGCAGCAGCTTCGATTTTCCTGGCTGCTGCACATCGATGAGCCCGCCGTCGCGGAGGGCGGCAAAGGTTTCGGGCTGCGTCGGCCGAATGTAGTCCTTCAGGTCGACGCCGCTGAGATGGCATTCACTGCAGCTCGATGGCCGCTGCGCTTGTAGGATCGGCGCGATCCGTTTTTGAAAGATCGCGAGCGCGGTATCCTCGGCGAAGCTGGCCGAGGAGAGGCAAAGAAAGAAGACAGTCGCCGCGAAGAGGATGTGAGTGCGCATGGCAGCAGCTTAGAAAAAGAAAACTGCTGCTGCCACGAAATTTCGCGAAATTGTCACCTGGGGTGACAATAGGCGCGACTACTTGGCGGCCTTGGCCTTCTTCAGCATCGCCGACAGCCGCGACTTCTTGCGGGCGGCAGCGTTCTTGTGGATCACACCCTTGGCGGCGGCGCGGTCGAGCTTTTCGACGGCAGCCTTGAATTCGGCGTCGGTCTGGGCCTTATCGGTGCCAGCCGCGGCGGCGACGACCTTGCGGACCTGGGTCTTGAGAATCGACTTGGTGGCCCGGTTCACGGCCCGATTCTTCAAGTTCTGACGGGCACGTTTCTTAGCGCTGAGGGAGGATTCTGACTTTGGCATGACTAACCTGCGACATCATTCCTGCAAAACGATTCATCAAAGCCGACCAGCGACCGGCGGGAGATCAAGCTCCAGCGGAAGGTCGCCCGGCAGGGAATCAACCTTTATGGCAGATTGCCCGCAAGTTGTCCAGCCTTGCCTGGGCGTCTTTATAGGCGGGATTGGCAACGACGAGCTGCTCCAGCCAGGCCACGGCCGTCGGAACCTGCCCCAAAGCCTCGGCCAGCACGGCCCCCCGGTGCCAACCACGCTGCACATACTCGTTTTGGGGGTCAAGATGCGGCGTGGCGAGTGCCTCCTGATAGGCCGACAAAGCCCGCTCGAACTGCCGCAGTTGTTGCCAGTTCTCGCCGATCGCGACCTGGGCCCGCAGCCGCCAAGCGGGGTCGGCCTTGATCCGTTCGAGATACTTCAGGGCCTCGCTGAAATTGCCGGCCCGCGTCAGGCACTCGGCCAGGTCGAAAATCGTGGTCGCGTCGGACGAGAACCGCTCGTACCGAGCAAAGGCCACGCCCAGCTCAATCCGCCGTTGCTCTGTGAGCAATTCCGGGACGAGTCGCTGCTGCACGGGCGTGGGCGACAATTCGGCCAGTTGCTGCGCGATGGCAGTTCGCTCGCGAGCCCGGCCAACCATGACTTGCTCGCCTAGCCAGCGGAGTTCCAGACTTGCCCCAGCCGCTCCCGATTCCGCGGCCAGCAGTTGTTCGGCGGCATCCCACTGTTGTGCGGTCAGCTGTGCCTCGACACGGTCGATCAGCGTTTGGCCAGCTGGCGTCTGCGATTGCTTGGCTGGAATCAAGACCCGCAAAAACTCTTTCGCCTGCTCATCGCTGGGAAGTTGCTCCAGCAGTTGTCGCCAGATTTCAGCTGCTTCGGTGAACTGTCCTGCCGCACTTAGAGCGAGCGCCAGTGGACGGAGCACGGCCACGTTCTGAGGAGCAGACTTCCGCGCCGCGCGCAGTAACACAATCTGCGTCGGGCCATGATCGAGCGATTCACAAATCTGCGCGAGCTGCCGCAGCACCTCGGCATCGCTGGGGACTTCGCCCAGAAGCGACCAACCGGCGTGCAGCGCACTGGTCCACTGCTTCATCTGAATCGCGCTCGCCAGTTCGCCGCGCAACTTCCAAATTTGCCAGAACCAGGCCGAGGCTGTTTTGCCCTGCGCGTTTTGCAGATTGGCGAGCAGCGTCGCGACGAAGTGTGTATTGCCCGGATCAAGCGTGCAGACCGCCGAGAGAATCTGATGAGCACCACGAAAATCCGGCGGCGAGCGATGCACCAATCGCTGGAAGTCGGCAAACTGCCGCGCCAGCTCGTGCCGCTGCGCCGCCGTGAGCACCGCAGGCGGAGCGTGGCTGGTCGGGCTTTTGTTCAACGGGGTTTCGCTGGCGAGGTTGGTCATTACACTCAAAGGAAATTGAATCGTTACTACAGTCGCCTTTCACTCTGTGAAAGACGCGTCTTGCAGCCGTTGCGGCTTGCGGCAGCAAAAGCCGACAATCAGGAACACTTCCCTCATGGTACCCGCCGAACAACCTGCTGCGACGGGTAACGTCTACCTCGTGGGCGCCGGCCCCGGCGATCCCGGCTTGATCACGCTCCGCGGCGCGGAAGTGCTCGCCCGCGCCGATGTCGTACTGTACGACTATCTCGCCAACCCGCAACTCCTGCAGCATTGCCGTGCGGGTGCCGAATTGCTCTGCCTCGGCCAGCATGGTCGCGGCCGATTGCTGACGCAGCAGGAAGTGAACGAGCGAACGATCGCCGCGGCATCTGCGGGTAAAAGCGTCGTCCGGCTGAAATGCGGCGATCCCACAGTCTTCGCCCGCGCTGCCGAAGAGATCGGCGCCCTCGTCGCCGCGAAAGTTCCCTTCGAAATCGTCCCCGGCATCACGGCTGCGTTTGCCGCGGCCAGTTACGCTGGCCTGCCGCTGACGCAAAAAGAACAAGCCTCCGCCGTCGCCATCGTCACTGGCCAGGAGAACCCCGAGAAAACAGGCGAACGTCTCAACTACGGCGCGCTGGCAAGCTTTCCCGGCACTCTCTGTTTCTACATGGGTGTGACTTCTGCCCGCGAATGGTCGCGCGGTCTGCTCACAGCTGGAAAATCGCCGAGCACTCCCGTCGCGCTGGTTCGCCGCTGTTCGTTTCCCGATCAGCAAGTCTGGCAAACCACGCTCGGCGAAGTCGCTGCCTTCGTCGAACAAACCAAGCTCCGCCCGCCGGTCATTATTGTCGTCGGCGAAGTGGCCGCCGCCTCGCGCGATTGGTCCTGGTTCGATCAGCGGCCTCTGTTTGGGCAGCGCATCGTCGTTACACGTCCAGCCCACCAAGCCGAAGACCTGCTCGCGCCGCTCGCCGAGCTCGGCGCCGAAGTGCTCCTGCAGCCAGCCATCGAAATTGGTCCGCCCGCTGATTGGTCGCCAGTCGATGCTGCGATTTCTAAGTTGAACGAGTTCCACTGGTTGGTTTTCTCCAGCAGCAATGGCGTGCACTATTTTCTGCAGCGACTTTGGTCGCTCGGCAAAGATCTGCGAACGCTCGCTCAGGCGAAGATCGCCGCGATCGGACCAGGCACCGCGGCCGAACTCGAAAAGCACTCGCTCCGCGCCGATCTTCTTCCGGATGAATTCCGCGCGGAAGCACTCGCCGATGCACTGAAGGGCTCGGCCCGCGACCAAAAGTTTCTCCTGCTCCGCGCCAGCCGCGGCCGTGAAGTGCTCGCCGAAGAATTAACAGCAGCCGGCGGCAGCGTCGAGCAAGTCGTCGTCTACGAAAGTCGCGACGTCGCCCAGCCGGCGTCAGAAATTGCTCCCTTGCTCAGCGCCGGCAAGCTGGATTGGGTGACGGTCACCAGTTCTGCAATCGCCCGCTCGCTGCATGCGATGTTCGGCGATCAATTGCACAAGACAAAGCTCGCCAGCATTAGCCCAATCACTTCGGCGACACTCCGCGAGCTTGGCCTGCAACCCGCCGTGGAGGCGACGACCTACACCATGCCAGGACTAGTCGCCGCAGTGCGCTCTTCCGCTGCCTCTCTGCTGCGTTAGGCGATTACCCTTAGCGATCGTTCGCTTGCGAGTTTTATAACACCTTGCGCAAATTGTTTTTCGCTCAAAACGCCCAACCAGACAAGCACTTGCGCAAAAACATCTGCAAAACAATATAACAACTTTATCACCATGTCGCTGCAGATATTGCGCAACTGATTATCGTTGCAACCCGCGACCGGCCAAGCACTTGCTTGTCGCACCGCCGTGCAAGCCCTTATTTGGCCGCTATGCGGATATTGCACGCTGATAACCCCTCGTATTGCCCCTGCTGCCCCGCAGATAGCTCGTCACCGAATCAACGGCTCTCCGTTCAGCGCGCACGATCCCTGTGGTAAGTCATCAATCCACCAGCTTGCCAAAGATCGAGGCGCGCTTTGTCGCCAACTGGATTGGCTTTGCCCAATAAGTCCCGTTTGCCCAACAAGTAGCGCGGCTGCCCAATAAGTCCGTCTATCCATCGCCGAATTCCATGTCGGGCGGAAATGAGCGGATTTGCTCGTCGTTTGCCTGGCACTCAGCGATGGTCATGTTGCGACCATTCCAGGCGCGATTCAAGTCTCGATAGATGGACTCGATCCACGCCTCCAAAACACTTTCTCCCTGCCGGTCTTCTTCAATCAGCTTGACTGCCGATTCGATGTGCTCAGCTGTTTCTCGCAGGTTTCCCAGAACCCACGTCTTGTTAAAAACCTTGCGCCGTTTCTTTGCCATCGTTTACTCCCGCACAATCGTAGACAGCGCCACCCCCACAGCGTCCGCAAACCGCCGCAGCATCGAAATCTGAGGGTCGCGGCTCTTTAGAAACTGGTTGACGGATTTGCGCGCGGTATCGCCCTTGTAGCCCATAGCTTCGCCCAGCCTTTGCTGGGGCCAGCCCTCGACCTTTTTCTCTTCCCAAAGCTGCCGAACTCGCAGCATGGCAGGATCACCTTAGGTGGATTTCGCGTTCATGCCCGAAGCCTATTCGATATGGACAGTTAGGCAAGGCTAAACCCATTACCTAGTCCACCGATTCTGGAGTGGCATTTTTGGGCACCCGACCTACTAGCTCGATGAAATGATTGATGCCTGGCGTGAGTGGCGATACGCTTAAAGGCGCTTGTAAGGATGAATAATGAATCCCCAATTCCTCTCCAGCCAAACCGCATCATGAAACGCGAATCGCGCGCACCGCTGATCGTCGCTATTGTGCTGCTGCTCTTGCCGGTTCTGTACGTGGGGAGCTATCTGGCGCTGGTCCGCCCCGGTTCCGCGTATCATCAGGAGAGAGACGGCCGGTTCTATCTCCTCAACTATCGCTACTTTGGAGATGACAATTTTGTAGTCCCTCCTCATTCAGCTTGCATTGCTCCTAGAGTGTTCTGGCCCCTGGAGCAGATCGACCGGAAGGTGAGGCCGAGGGTGTGGCGTAGCGGCATCCACGATATGGATGGAACCGGCCTGGAGAACAAGTTTCCGCACTAGGCAGGCCGCGTGCCAATCGAAAACGGGTCCACTTAATCGCCCACTACCTCGTCTAGCGATTCTAGCTTGGCATTTTTGGTCACTAGCTCCGGCATCACGGCTCGTCGGTGGGCGCCGCAGTCAGTCGTTCGAGCGCATGCCGGGCCTTTTGCAGATCGGGGGCCAGGCGACTTTTGGTGGCTTCGTCGGTGGCCGCCGTTTGTTTCTCTAGCTCCGCGAGTCGCGCGGCCAGGCGCGGGTTCTTTGTCGCGGCGGTCAGCTCTTGCGATACGCGGCCGGTGAGAGCAAGGTCGCGTTTGAGCACGGCTTCGCGCTGTCGCACGGCCAGGATCGCGACTCGGCTCAGTGTATCGAGCAGATCGTCGTTGAGTTCGGCGATGGCCGCTGACAACTCCAAACGTTTGCGATCGTTCTTCACCGCGATCACCACTTCGCTTTGTAATCCGGCAATCACCGGCCGACTGCCGAGCGTCGCGCCGCCGCGAGTGACGAAGATCCAATTTACGCCCGGGCCAAGCTCGGCGCGCTCGACAGTTCCTTGAGAGTTGGTCACTCCCAACGGCGTCATTTTCTTGCCTTGGTTGTCGATGGCAGCCCGCTGCAGTTCGTAGCCAGCAAGCGGCTGTTCGGCGGCATCGGCATCGACCACACGCACGCGAACCGGCAGCGCTGATGGAGACAAACCAACGGCGAGCCGAAGTTGCGCGGGATGATACGCCGGAAAAACGTCGCCGCCGATCGCCGACGCGCTGCCGCACTTCAGCACGCCGCGATTGCTGCCCGAAGTCGGCGCCGGCGAAAGTACCGCGAGATAGGTCGAGGGAATCACTGTGGTCGTTGCCGGTTGCGGTTGACCTTGTTTGTCGGCTTGGACAAGCACGGGGCGAAAGCACGTTCCCTGTGGCACAACCCACGCGCTGCCGTCGCGTTTGGGAATCGCGCCGCCGCGCACGCGCGCGAGTACGCCGGTGCTCTTGTCAGTAATTTCTTCAATACGGAGCAATGGCCCGAAAGCAGCTTGCACGGCGGAGAACGCTTCCTCGGCAATCAGGCCGACTTGCGCGGTCGTGCGCGCGACCGGCACGTTCCACAATCGCGTCGTGGCGTCCCACTCGCGCGCTGTGATGCTGAACTGGCTGTCTTGTTCGCTGATGGCCACGAAGATCACTTTGTCGCAACTTGCTTCGACGTCAATCGCTGCCGGCGGATCGGTCGCGGCGAGTTCTCGCAGCCAACGATTGCGAGCACTGGCGAACTTTTGATTCGACGATACTTGCCACGGTCCGCCATTCACTGCCGTGGCCTGCGCGACAAGTTGCTCGGCCAATTCTGCTTCACGCACGCTTGGCAAACGGGACGAAGGTCGCACGAACACGCACAGCTGAATGCGATTCGGCGTGAGTTCCCAACTGGTCGCTTGTCCGCTTGACTCATCTGGGCCGTTTGCGCGCAGCAACTCTGGCGTGAAGAAGGCAAATAGCAGAAATAGACAGCACAAGCGCATCGTCACTCCTGCGGCGGTCGCCAGGCGACCTGCCAGTTGAGGACATCTTCGTAGAGCGACACCGGCCGTTCGGCGAGACCTTGCAGGCTGGTGTGAACAGCGAGGTAGTTGGTCGTTTGCCACAAGGGAATAACCGGCAACTCGGCAGCCACGAGCCGATGCATGGCTTGTAACCGAGAAGTTGCGACGGCCAGATCGGCAGCCGTCTCCAAGCCGCGAAAATGTTCCTGCATCAGCGGGCTGCATGGCGCGGCGATTCCCGCCGGGCCGAGCAACGACCACACATCGACCAGCGGCTCGGTGATCGCTACTTCCACATACTGCAGATCGGCATTCGCATTGAGCGTGCCACCGGTCGTCTGCTGCAGCGTGATCGGTTGGCCGATGCGGGCCAGTTGTCGTGCGATCGACTGGCAAGCGATTTTCGTCGTCGGCTGATCGTCGTGCGCGAGAACGAGCGCCTGAGGAGTTGGTTGATTCAGTCCCGCTTCGGCCCGGCCGATTTCCAAAAGAACGCTGGCCAGGCTCGGATCGTAACCGCGCGGCCGAATTTCGGGATCGCAAGCGTAAGTCCAGGGCAGACGATCGGGGCCTTTGGGAAACGGCCCGCTGATCACCTCACACCCTGGCAACGATTCATCGCCGAGCAAGCCTTGCTTCAAAATCGATTCGCGATCGAGAGCATACAGCAGCGCACGTCGCACATGGCGATTGGCAGTGAACGGCTTCGCACTGTTCGGAATGAGCAGATGCACGGTCGGAATCGCATACGGCAGCAGCTTGATCTCGTTGTTGTTACGCAGCCGCGCGAGTTCCCACGGCGGAACGCGATCGAGCACATTGATCTGCCCGCGACGCAGCGCGAGGAGGGCGGGCGTCGCTTCGGGGAATTTCCGCTCGTGAATCAACTGCGGCGCTGCCGTGGGCGCGGTGACGCTCGCGCGGCGGCGGAGCGTCGTTCGTTCGTGAATCGCTGGCTCCGCCGTGTAATTGCCGACGGTTGCATTGCCGTTGGAATCGAGCAAACCAAACTGCAGCCAGGCCGCGGGCCGAAGTTGCGGGTTTTGAAATTCAAACACCAACTCGCTCAGCCCTCGCGCCCGCACTCCCGTAATCGCCGTGGCCGTGACTCCCGCCGGCTTGATGCGGCGCGCGAGATCGGGCGCACTCTCCTTGTTGTTTTCCAGCTTCAGCAGGAATTGTTTTGCGTCGGCCTGCAAGTTGACGCGGCCGTAGTGTGAGCGATAGACAGGGCCCTTTTCGCTATCGACGAGTTCGACAATCGGCGTGGCGAGCAAATGATTCAAGCGACGGACGTGCCAATCGGTGAGCGCGGAGCTATTTGGGGTCGGCAACACCGGCGAACCAATCACGCCGACAGTGACGGCGGGAAACTTGGTGTGGATCTGCTGCGAGAGTGCGCTGCCGCCTGCCACGGCGGGCCAGACATCGAGCGCCTGCTGACAAATGGTGTTGGCTTCGCTCCATTTTTCCGCGGCGGCTGCCGCTTGAGCCTGGGTCACCAGCGCTGTTGCTTGTTCCTGCAACTGCGTGTGATAGGGGGCGACCACAGCCGGGCCCGCTTCCGGGAATCGCTTGACGTACGAGGCGAGCAAACCGCGCGCGCCGCGATAGTTTTTTGTCGCGAGTCGCTGCTTCACCAGTTCGATCGTCGTTCGCTCATAGGCGGTGCTCAGTCCTTGCCGCTGCGGATTGCGGCGATGCAGTTCGACGAGCAGGGCCAGCGTTTCGTCATGCTTCCCCGCGCGAAAGCTGCCGCCGATCTGCGACCAGAGGAAATTTTCGATGGCGGGTTTCAAACCCGGCAACTGCGGATGCTTTTGCTCGAGATAACGGAAGCTTCCTTGCGCGTCATCATACTTGCCATCGCCGGCCAACTTTTCTGCCTCGGCGAGCACGCGATCCTCGAACAGCCGCACGTCGACGATGCTCGACCAGGCGATGGCAAATTTCTCGCCAGGCCGATCGAGCAACTCCACCTCGAGATCGCCGCGACGATTGGCTGGTGGCGGAACTTTCCTCTCGATCAAATCGAGCGGCTTGACCTTGAGGAGCACGCTATTGTTGTTTTCGTCGAGTTTGATCTCATCAAAGGGCGCTTGCCGGTGGAGTGGTTCGGCGGCGAACGCGGTGAGCGGAGCGATCAGGAGCAAAAGCGTGGGGATAAATTTCATTGGGCCATCTCCGTAGGAATGGCCATCTGAATGACCTGACCGAAGTTCGTCGTCAGCCAGAGCGATTTGCCGCTGAGGAGCGCGGAGCCGGCTAATGGTTGACGGGTGTTCGCGCTCGCCATGATTTCGCCAGAGCCTGCCGAGCGAACTTCGACCGTTCCGCTCGCGGTCGTAACAATCAACTTGCCATCTTGAACGAGCGGCGGGCCGATGAGGTGACCGGCTGAGAGGGGTTGTTGCCAGCGCGGTTGCCGCGTCGCATCGCAACACCAAAGTTCGTCGCGATCGGTCGCCAGCAACACACAATCGCCGACGCGGTGCGGCCCCCAATTCACCTGGCCGCCTTTCAAATCAACGCTTGTCCCAGCAGTTAGCTCTGGGAGTGAATAAACTTGCAGTTGGCCACGGCGATCGGCGGCAAACACGACTTCCGCGAGCGTCGCGGGCGGCGCTGCGAGCGGTTGCTGCAAACGAACTGCAGCTTGCTCGCTCCAATGCGGTTTTGGTTCCGCGCTCAAACCGATGCGAACGATGGTTTGCGATCCATCGCTAACGAGCGCACTTTGGCCGCCATCATCGAGCGCGATCACCGCAACAGAATTTGAGGCATTGGGTAGCATAAATGGAGCGGCCATGATTTCACCACTGGCCGCGCTGAGGCACTGAATCGAACCGTCACTCAATGGCACCAGCAAGTTCTGCCCCGCAACGGCTGGCCGGCCTGCGAGCGATCCAGGGAGCGGCAATTTGCGAACGGAGAAATCAGCTGGCTTAACGAACAGCAATTCGCGCGACCCCAACGGCGCGATCAGTTGTTCATCGCCGACGGTCAGCCGATCGCCAAGCGGCGATGTCTTGAGATTGCTGTGGATCGGCTGTGAAAGGATTTGTTTGAACGCCGCGTTCAGATCGGCCGTTGCATCGAGCGTCAGTAACTTCGCCACGGCAGACGACGGAATCGCGATCGGCAGCGAGTCCTCTTCTTTGTCAGCGAGCAACATCAGCGGCGGATTGAGAGGCGATTGCCAGGTCGCGACGCCATCGCCAGCATTGACCTTCGCGGCGATCAGCGTTTGGTGCTCGGCAGCATAGCGAGTGGCGAGGATTGTTTCTTCCTGCTGAGAACCGCTGCTGTCGAAGAGATCGGCGGCGAAAATATTCCAGCCGGTCTGCACTTTGCCGGCAGCATCGAGCTTGAGCAGGGCCAGGCCGCGATCGGCGGCGAGAACTCCGCCGCGCGTCGCCTGCACCTGCCGGATCACACGTGGACCCGCGGCTGGTGGAATGGTTTGCACAATTTTGAACGGTTCGTTGCCATCGGCCGGTTCCAGCAATTGAAGCTTGCCATCTGTAGTAGCAATGAACAGTGTTTTTCCCTGTGCGGTGAGCGGTGCTGCAATCACGCCGGCGATGCGTTGGCGTTTGATCGTTGGCTTGGCTTCGTCTGTGATGAGACAGAGTTCGGTTTGATCGCCGCGTCTGCTCGCGACCACTACGCGGCGGTCGTACGACAGCGGTGGAAAGCGAGCCGTGCCGCGCTCGAAGCCGAGATGGATCGCGGAACATTTCTGCTCGGCAAGCGACAACTTATACAGCAAACCTTCGTCGCCGAGTTGCCATAGCGAGTCGCTGGCCGCGACTGGGCCGATCAACAAAGGTTGCGGCAGTTCGAGCGTTGATTGCAGTTCGCCCGAGTTGGAGTCGAGCGTCAGCACCTTGCCACTGGCGAGTGAAACATAGAGTTTGTCGCGGACCATAAGCGGAGCGCCCGCCACGTTACTCGGCAGTGGCTGTCTCCAGAGTAGGTTGCCGTTGCTGGTCGTTACGCTTAGCAGTTCGTTCTGCTGCCGATCGATCAGCCAGGTGCGTTTGCCATCGGCTGACGTCAGCGGCCAGTCGCTGTTGGCGAGATAGCGACTCCAGCGTGCCTGGCCGGTCGTCTGATCGAGCGCGTGCACCGCGCCGGCGGCGGCGAAGAGCAGGACTTGTTCGCTGGCCGGCGGCGGAGTCGGTTGTAAGCGAGCGTTGAGCAACTGCCAGGGGAAATTCGCCTTGATCGGCGAAGGAAGCGGATCTCGTTCGGCAGCTTTCTTTTCGGCGATGAGCTTTGCGCTACTCGTTGCTGCGGTAGCGAACTCCGGCGCGAGTTCGGTCCAAAGTTCATCGCTGGCCAGTTCAGGATATTTTGCGAGAGCGTTGCTTCGTGCCTGTAAGGCAGCAGAAAGATTCCCCGAAGTGAGCGCCGTCGAAACGGCAGACTTGGCTTGCTCGCGGGCAGTGGCTTTGTTCACTTCGCGGCTGACAAGCTGCAAACGGTCTTCGATATCGGCCAGCTTTTGCCAAGGGCGAAGCGTGCTGGGCAACAAACGAGTATCGTTGCAGAGCGCAAGAGCTGCGCGGGCTTGTTGCAATCGGCTTGGTGTTTGTTGATCAACTTTTTGACTGGTCGCGACCTCGGCGAGCCCTTCGGTCATGCTCACCAATAGTGGCGCGAGCTCGGCATGGATCTGGCCGAGCGCCGGTTCGGCGGCGATGTCGTCTGCGGCATTGCTGAACACTGGCAACAGTTGCGGCCAATTCGGCGGCGAGACATTTGCTAGTTGAATCGCACACATACCGCGGTGCACACGAACAAGGGAGGCTTGCTCGTGCCGCGGATGAAGGCGGAGAAAGGCATCGTATTTTTCACTCGCGGCAGCGTACTGTTTTTCCTGATAAGCCTGTTCGGCGGCTTGAAAGGCGATAGCTCCATCGCCGCGTGGCCACAGAAAAAGCGCGAGACCGATGACAATCACCAGCAGCGCCGCGCCACCGATGCCGAGGCCGACGAAGAGAGTTGTGCGACTCTCACTGGCTGCTTTCGGCGCGGTGACCGTGGCGGGAGTGATCTGTGCTTTAACCGGCGCTGCAGTCTGTGTGGCGAGCGCGCCGAGGTCGGTCAGGCCGCCGCTGCTAAGAGGATCGTCGCCTAGCGAACTTAGACCATCGAGCGACTGCAAATCATCGAGTGTGCTTAAGTCGTCGAGGGCTGGCAGATCGGCGAGACCAGTGGCTGCCACAGCGGGAGCAGCCGCAGCTTTTTGAATCGCCGATGGTTGTGGCGATGCTTTCTGCGTGACAGCTTTTTGCGGAGCTGCGGGAGCTGCTTTTTGAATCGTTGACTTGGCAGCCGGTGTCGGCGCGGTTGCTGGCGCGGCGGCAGGAGACAAGTCATCCAGCGGCGCGAGGCCGAGGTCGTCGAGCGACGGCGGCGCTTTTGCTGGAGCTGCCTTGGCTAGCGGTTTGGCGACGGGGAGTGAAGCTGCCGCTGGTTTTTGTGCGGGAGCTGCAGGAGTTGGTGCGTCGAGCTCGTCGAGCGGCGCGAGGCCGAGATCATCGAGTGACGGCGGCGGTTTGGCTGGCGCGACCTTCACTGCCGACTTCGCAGCGGTTGGGGTTGCCGTTTTCTTCTGTGAAGCGGACGCCGCAGGACTCGGCGCGTCGAGTTCATCAAGCGCCGCGAGGCCCAAGTCGTCATGCACGGAACTGCTTTGGAGCGGCACGGCTTTTACCGGTGCTGCGGCAGCAACTGCTGGTGCGGCTGGCTGCTTGGCGATTTGCGAAGCGCTCGTTTGCTCCAGGCGGGCTGCCTGGTTGGCGGTGAGGTGGCCTTTATCGACGAGTAGCTTCGTGACTGCCGACGGCGGGACCGGATCTTTGGACGCGGCGACCTGACGGCGCAGCGTGGCGATGATCTCGGGAGCAACCAAGTCGCTCTTTTCGAGTTTCGTCAGGAGTTCGTCCGCGGTCATTCGCTTCAGTCTCCTTTCTGCTCGACCACGGCCAAGCGAAAGCCATCGCCGGCGCCAGGCTGAAAGCTGAAGACCGTGCGGCGGACCTGCGTGAAGTTGTTGGCCTTAGCTTGTTCGGCTTCCACCCGCAGCATGTCGGCTTCGAGGGCCGGCGGACAGAAATGAGCGAGCACTTTCCCCTCGATGCTCAGTCCCGCGCGGCCGACGAGGATTTCATCGGCTTCACGCATCGGCCCGCGATTCCAGATCAAATAGAGTCGTGCGTCAGTGTTGCCGGCCGCGACGCGGACTTTCGGTTTGGGGTTGGAGAGTTCTGACAGATACGAAACCTGTTGCGAACCACCGATAACGCCGAGTTCCATCTGGAAAAAATCGAGTTGCCGCGCATAGGCTTCGATGGTGAGGCCCGGCGGGAATTGGATTTCCCAACGCTCGTGATTGGGGAGCTCGAGCTTCGCGGAATCGCCGGCTCCACCGCCGCGGACGATGAACTCGCGCGGGGCGGTCGCTTCACCTGCGCCGACCAACAGCCTCGCTTGCAATCGCTTGGCGGCAGCGGTGATTTTCTCGAGATGCTCTTCTTCAGCAGCAACGCTACGTGACGTCGGCTTGGCTTGTTCCAATTGATACGCGGGCAATGGCGGCGCGGTGCCGCGGTCGGGAGGAACGGCCGCCGCTTTGATCATTTGCACCGGCGGCGATTTGGGCAGGAACAACAGCGCTGCTCCGCCGCCGACGACGATCAGAGCCGCAACCAGGCCGATAACCACATACAGCAGCGTGGAGTTTTTCTTCTTCGCGAGCTCAACGGCGGTTGTGGCCGCAGCAGGCGATTGCTGTGCGGGAGCGACGGGTTGGTTCGCCGGAGCGAGAGAATCGGGCTGCGCGGGCTGGCTGGTCATGCAACGGGTGCAATCGAACTGGAGTGATCAATTCAGGAACTCTGCATCCGGGCGAATGTTCAATAACCAGCGCTTCCAGGCCTGGATGGATTCTTGACGCACCGTTTTGTTCGGCTTGTCAGATAGATTGCTCGGCGAAACGATTCGCCCTAGCGAACGGAGGCTTTCATCGGCGGCCAGCACCACGCGCCAATCGGGATCGTCGAGCGCGGCGATGAGCGACTCGGCTGCCGACAGGTCGCGCATCTGACCGAGGACCCGCACGGCCGAGAGTCGCGCATCGGCAACGCCGGTTACCACTAGGCCGCGGAGTCGCGTGAGGAGCGGCGGCAACTCCGCTGGCGGCAGGGCCACGAGTCGTTCGCGGAGCAATTCCAGATCGCCGTTGACAGTGGCGAACGCGCGATGCTCGGGCTGATGCAAGATCTCGACAAGCTGCGCCGCCGTGACATTCACTTTGGTTTGCACGATGCGGCCCGAGCGAATGGCCACTTCTTGATTGTTCGCCGGCAGACCGCGGCCTGCGACGAGCAACCCTTCGGCGTACGCTTTCGAACGTTCGATGGCTTTCTTGGTCGAACGCAGGAGGAAGAGCGTGGCGAAGGCCGTGTCGGGAACATCGAGGCCCGGGTGATCGCTCTTCCACGAGCCATCTTCCAGCTGATCTTTCTTCAGCATGGTGTAGCCTTCGCTGTACCAGCGCGGTTCCTTGAGGAACCGGCCGTCGGCTGCCTCTTGAAAACTCTGGAACCGCTCGAAGCCGTAGAGGTAATACATTTGGAACGACTTCTGTTCCAGCTTGGCATTTTTGCCCATCCAGCCGCGGCCTCGTTCGAGGGCGGCCTTCAGCAACCGCACATCCACCTTGTCGCTGAGGGCGGCTTGCGCGCCGCCTTTTTTCAGCAAACGCACCGCGGGGGGCAATTTGGCGTCGCGCTCGCTTTGCAGTTCGGTGAGTTTCAGCAGATCGGCCACCATGTGCAGACAGCCGAGACCGGCCGCGGTCATGCTCGCGCGCGTCCCCGCTTGTTTGACGAGTTCGACTTTCGGCCGCTTGCCGTCTTCTTCGACGATGGCGGCTTCGCTGCCTTGATAGCCCCACGCGCCGCTGGGGTCCTGCGTGCGAATGATCCAGTTGCCCACTTTTTCTGTCGTCGGCACGTCCAAACCGAGGCCGACCTTCGAGACTTCCCAGTAGGCGAGCACCGCGTACTGAGTCATCGAGGTGTCGCCGGTCGCGGCGTGCTGGCCTTGGGCGTAACCCCAGCCGCCTTGCTCTTTTTGCCGCAGCACGAGGGAGTCGCGGAGCTTGAGAATCTCGATGTGGTATTTGCTGGGATTGAGCGTGCAGAGAAAGATGATCGAAATGCCGGTGCTGTAGATGTCGTTGTTGATCGCGGCGGGTTCACCGCGAGTCGCTTGCAGACAGGCCTGCACGGCGGCTTCGACCTTGGGATGCGTTTCGTCGGCGCCGTTCTTCAAAAAAGCCAAGGCGATGAGGCATTTGCCGCCGAGGCGGGTGTCGTCGGCCGTCTCAAGAAATTTGAAAGCCTTGTCGAGCACGGCTTTCACTTCGGGGGCCTCAGGAGTGATGGCGACGGCAGCGCGCGGCGCGGCCCCGAGGCATGTCGCAAAAACCAACAAGGGGACCGACAGACGAAGATGCTGGCTCATCACGTCCGCTCCTGATCGGCATTCACCAAACGACCTCGAGACCTGCGGCTGAGTTGCCGGAGCCTCGAAATCCGCTTCAGAATTGAAGTTCGGAACTTCCAGGGATGCTAACGAGCATGGAGGGGCATGTCAAATAAAGTCTGGAGAAAATGCAAGTTAATTGAAGTTGTGTGTCGCGCGGAGCGACAGGATCGCTTTCAGAGTTTGCGCAGCCGTCGCGGAAGGCTGCTCGCGCCGATGCCAAGGTGCGGGGTCGGCGAACAGGCTGTACACAGGTATTGGAACCTGAAGTGATGCAAATGGCCGTGGAACTGACGGATCACTTCCGGCACGGGAAGTGCTTAAGCGCGGCTTGAACTGTTGTCGAGCTTGAGAAAGTCCCTGCCATGGCTGGTCCGCACGTGTCGTTTACGGTTACTAACTTGCCCACGGAAATCGCGGGTGCAGAGACAGAAGTTCCTGCGCTCGTCGTGGCCGAGGCCAGCGAATGGAAGGTTCGCAATACCGTACAGGCGACGCTGATTGCGGTCAGCGTCGCGCTGATCGCCTTCGCAATTGCCTGGCATCGGCAGTTGGGACTGTTGTTCTTTGGTGGCATTGTGCTGGCAGTCGCACTGCAACCTGTGATTCGCCTGCTCGAGTCTCGCCTGCGGATGAACCATGCGTGGGCGACCGTGGTGGTCTACTCGCTCTTCACGCTGCTGCTGATCGGCAGCGTTGTGCTGCTACTCCCCGAGTTAGTCTCGCAAGGCCGAGCTTTTTGGGAGCGGCTGCCTGGATTCTACGATCAGGGGCGCGATTTCCTGCTGGCATCAAGCAATCGAACGCTGCGAACGATCGGCAATCGCGTTCCGGTCACGATGCCCGAGATCACCGGCATCGGCTTGATGAGTCTCGGCCTGGGTGATTCGAGCAACTCGCCGCTGTCAATGTTGTGGCAAATCGGAACGGGCATGCTGGGTTGTCTCGCGGTCGGCGTGCTGGCCTTTTATTGGTCGACGCACGAAGAGGCGACGACGCGCTCGATCTTGCAGCTCGCCCCCGATCATCGCCGCGAGTTTTATCAGGATCTGGTCGATGAGTTGCTGCGGAAGCTCGGCGGTTACGTACGCGGGCAGTTGCTGCTGTGCGCTGCGGTCGGCGTGCTGAGCTTGATTGCGTTTTTACTGATCGGCTTGCCCTATTCGCTCATGCTCGCGCTGATTGCCGGCGTGCTCGAAGCCGTGCCGATCATCGGGCCGACGCTCGGCGCTGTGCCGGCGATTCTGGTGGCGCTGTCGCTGGGGCCAGAGCAAACCGCGCTGGTGATTGTCGCCGCGATGTGTGTGCAAACGCTCGAAAACTATCTGCTTGTACCGAGCATCATGGGAAGCAGCGTGGGCCTAGGAGCGGTGGTGACGCTGGTTGCGATCGTAGCGTGCGGCGCACTGTTCGGCGTCGTTGGGGCGATCTTTGCGATTCCGCTGGCCGCCGTTTGTCAGACATTATTCGAACGCCTGGTGCTGCAAGCCGATTTCAAAACGCAGGAATTCACCTCCAGACGCGACGCAGCCGGGGTGCTGCATTACGAATTGCAGGATCTGATCAACGACATCAAACGGCAGCAGCGGCAAAAAGATACTCCGGCCGATTTGTGGACGACCGAAAGCTTTGCCGAGATCGAAACCTTGGCAGTGACGATGGATGAAATGATTCGCGACGAACTGGAGGACGCTGTGCCCGCTCGGACCGTAGCGAAGGTGACCGTGACATGACCCAACTCACTTTGGCGAAACATCTCGCGGCGATTGCGCTCACACTCCTCGCCCTGCTTGCGCTGTGGACAGCAGGATCGGCTGTTGCGATCTTTATGGCATCGCTGGCGGTAGCGGCGGCCTTGCATCCGCAGGTCGAGTATTTCAGGGAGCGCGGCTGGCCCTCGTGGGCGGCGGCGGGAGTTGTCGCCAGCGGTTGTCTGCTCGTGCTCTGCGTGCTGCTCATCATGCTTGCTCCTTCGCTCGTGGCGAATTTGCGTTCGCTCGAACAAGACATCTCGCTCGCGGCCACTTCGTTTGCCGAAGCCTCGCCCGATCACTGGTTCGTCCGCATGACCAGCCCCGTGGCGGAAATCAGTGAAGAGATCAAAGAAGAAATCAAACAAACTCCCGCTGGTGAATCGCCGGCGGCAAAGTTGGGGCAGATGCTCCTCACGCCCTTGATCGGCACGGCGGCGGGACTGGTGCAGCTCTCGGCGCTAGGTGGTATTTGCTTTGCGCTCGCGTTTTATTGGACGCTCGACCGCGAACGTTTCGAACGACTCTGGCTGTCGCTCGTTCCGGTGCGCCGTCGAGTCGGAGCGCAGCGAATGTGGCAATCGATCGAGCGCGAGGTCGGCGCTTATTTGCGGAGCGAGATTCTGCAATTTCTGCTCGCGGTCGTGCTGCTGTGGGCGGTGTTTTCGGTACTCGATCTGCGCTACGCCGCGCTGGCTGCGGTGGTGGCGGGTTCGCTCACACTCATTCCTTGGTTGGGCACCATTTTCGGCTCGGCCGTTGTCATGATTCTTACGTCGCCCAAGCTGGCCGATTGGAACGGGCCGTGGGCGAGTTCTCAAACCTGGGCAGCGCTAGCCGCGATTGTGCTGGTCCTCTGCCTACTGGAATTTGTCATCGAGCCGAAGTTGTTTCAGCGCGATCGCTACAACCCGCTCTGGACCGCACTCGTCGCGATCGTGATGGCAGCGACCTGGGGCATTTGGGGATTGCTGTTTGGGCCGCTCGCGGGATATGTGCTGCAGATTCTGGTGCGGCAGGTTTATCCGCGACTGGTGCAAGTGCAGCCGCGGATTGCCAGCGAAGCGAGCCTGCAAGAACGCCTGAAGCAATTGGAGTCGCGCTTCAGTGAACAGGCCGAAGTCACGCCCGAACTCGTCAGTCTGAAAAAACGACTGACGGATCTGGTAACGAAGCGGGCCGAAGTGGGAGTTTCGGCAACTGGCTGATGAACTACGCCGCGGCCGGTTGCAGCTTGGGTTGCGACGGCGGACTGCCGATCGTGGCAATCACGCGAATGGCTTCGCCGAGCATGATGATGGCGAGCACCATCAGCACCACCCCGGCCCACGGCACGGGATCGGCCGGCACGGTGAACTTGCCATCCTTGAAAAAGCTCGGCCACGTGAGCGCTGTCAAAGCCCAGGTGCTCATCGTATACATCCACACGGTGGGAATGCCCGTGACGACCCACACCCACCAAGCCCGCCGTGTTTGCCACAGCCAGACCGTGACGCCGAGGAGCGTGAGGGCGGCCAGCAATTGATTGCTCGCGCCGAACAAGTTCCAGAACATTCGCCACACCGGTACGGCGGCGTCGCTGGGATGTCGCAACAAGAAGAACAGCGGCGTGCCGGCGGTGAGTGCGGTTCCCACAAACATGCCGGCGAAATTGTGTTGGCCGGAGAGTTCTTGCAGGATGTAGCGGCCAAGTCGCGTGCAGACATCGAGCGTGTCGTACACAAACGTCGTGAAGGCCATCAAGCCGAAGGAAATCGCGAACGCGCGAAAGGCTTCGTTGGTGCTGATCACTTCCATAAACTTGCCAATGCCCTGGGCATAGATCATGTCCGGGCCATGCTTCGTCAGGTCGAGTTGGGGCGAGCCCTGGGCAAACATCATCACGCAGCAAAGCGAAACGATGGCGACCATCGCTTCCATCAGCATCGCGCCGTAACCGATCGAGCGAGCGTCGGTCTCACGCTTGAGTTGTTTTGACGTGGTGCCCGAAGCAATCAGCGAGTGGAAACCGCTGCAAGCGCCGCAAGCGATCATGATGAACAGCGCCGGGAACAGCGTATTGATGCCCGAGCCGTTTTTCACTTCCCAGCCGAGGAACTGCGGGTATTGAATCGTCACACCGCCAAAGGCCAGGCCGATGGCGCCAGCGCCGAGCGCGGCATAGAGGAAGTAACCACCCAAGTGCCCGCGCGGTTGCAGCAGCATCCACACCGGCACCATGCCGGCGACGAGGCAATACAACAGCAGCAGCACGTCCCACACCTTGCGGGAGTTGCCGGGTGAAAGGTTCAAAATCTGCTGCAGATCAACGGGCATGTACTTGCCAACGTAAATCGCCACGGCGACGAGCGGCACGAAGATGACCGTTGCCATGCCCAGCGAGAGCTTTCCGTATTTCATCCACAGACCCATGATGATCGGCAGAATCAAATACAGGATCGACGACGAGGCAATCGCGCCGCCGCTGACATTCCCCGCCTCGGCTTTGGGAGCTTGAATGAAGCAGCCCGCCGTCACGTCGGTGAAGGCCACGATGATGTAGACCAGTGCGATCCAGATGAACGTCAGGAACAACGTGTACGACAGCGGGCTCATGTGTTCGCGTACGACCATGGCGATCGATGTCGCGCGGTGGCGGATCGAAGCGACCAGGGCGGCCATATCGTGCACGCCGCCGATGAAGATCGAGCCGATGAGAATCCAGATGAGCGCCGGCAACCAGCCGAACGTCAGACCGGCGACGATGGGTCCCACAATGGGCCCCGCCGCGGCGATGGCCGAAAAGTGCTGCGGCAGGAGCGAGTGGGCCGGCAACGGCTCGAAGTCGAGGCCATCGTTCAGTTCTTCGGCGGGTGTTTGTTTGTTCGGGTCGAGCTGGAACAAATGGGTGAGAAGCCTGCCGTACGTAAAGTAGGCAATTGTCAAAATCACGGCACAGGGGAGAACGATCCAAAGCAGATTCATGCAACACCCGAAGAGCGGGAGGGAGGGCCAATCGCAGCTTTCAGGATAAGCTCGGATTGGTTTTTAGGCAACGCGAAGGGCCGTCGGGCGGCGAAGTGAGGAGAGTATTACTTGATCGTAAACTCGATCATGGCTTCGCCCTGTTTGCGGCCCTTGAAGTCCTTCTTGGCCTTCAGATCTTCGACGGCGAGTTCCAGGCGGTAACGGCCGGCCGCGAGTTCGTTCGGCAGGTAGATGCGATAGGCCAGGAAATAGTCGCGGCGGAAATTGCGGCAGACTTCGCGATCGAGGGGGAGTTGCCGTTCGTCGACAATGCTGCCGCTGGCGTCGAAGATTTGATACGAGCCCTGCAGTTCGGTCTCGAAGGCGTTGCGGTTCTTCTCTTCGGCGGCGAAGTTTTGCACTTCAACGTACAGAATGACCTGCTGCTTGGGGGTGAATTCCGCTCGTGGAAACTCGGTGTACCAGCCGAAGCTTTCGACCTTTTCGCAGAACATCAGGTTCTTCAGGTCGAGCTTGCTGACGGCGGAGAGGCGTTCGTTGGCTTCGTGCAGCGAGCGGAGGATCTTGGCGTTTCGCAGGCTGGTCCGCTTGGCATCGTCGGGTGACATCCAAGTGGTGAGAGCGAACATCAACTGCTTGAAGGCTTCGCGCTCGGCAGGGGGCATTTGTTCGATCTGATCGACCGCGCTGTCGGTTTCATCGCCGACGAGTTGCAGCAGTCGCAGCTTTTGCTGGAGCGCGGGGAGTTGGTCGAGTTCTTTCCGCTCGGTTCGCTCGCGGATTTCTTTTTGCAGCGAGGCGATCAATTTCGGCAACAGCACTTCAGCTGTCTCGGTTGCATCCGAGGGGGAAGCCGGTTCGGTGGGCGGAGTGGGCGGTGATTGCGGTACGCCAGGAACATTTGCGGCGGGAACATTCGCAGCAGGAACATTGGCAACGACTTCGCTCGGGGAGACGAAGGTCGGTGGTGTGAACGGTTGGGGCGGCGTTTCGACGACGGGCGTGAAGTGTGCGACCGGTTTTACGTTGGCTGTCGGAGGAGAAACTGCGGGCGGTTGCTGCGAGTACGCGGCGTGTTGCTGTGGATAGGTCGGTTGCTGCTGCAGAGTGTTAAGGCTGCCGAGCGGCGTGTTGACGGGCCAGGATTTGTCGGGCGAAGGGAGCAGAGCATTCGCCAGCGCGCTGGGCGTGGTGACGTCGAGTGTGATCGGCGGATTGACGGGCTGCGAGGGTGTTTGCGGCTGGTTCTCGGCGGCTGGTTCTGGCTGCGATTGAACGGTGGCCTGTTTTTCGAACCGCATGGGCAAGCGGCCGGCGAGTTGATTGGGATCGAGCTGCTTGGCGATCGGCGTGCCGGTTTGTTGCAACGGCAAGGGCTTGGCAGCCTGGGCTTGCGACTTGCTAAGCGCCGTCGGGTATGGCTGCTGCTCGCGAACGAGTTCGGGCGGCGGCACTTCGGGCGTGGTGAGCTTGCTGAGGATCTGATCGTGATGCTGAGGCGTGCCGAAGGGATACGGCAGCGCGCAGCCGCTGAGAGCGAGAGGCGCCAGGAGCGCGCTCGCGAGCAGCAGGAATCGGCGACGACGTAGACGGATCACGCTGGCTTCCGCGCAACAGTGGATCGTGGGAAGACCTTCCTCCCAGCGCGGCGGATGTTAGTGACCGAAGAGAATCAACGCAAGGGAGAATGCGTTGCTAGCGAATGTCGGCTTTCGCTTTGCGACGGTAGGGTGGGTCGAGCGGTACTCCGCGAGGCCCACCACGGTTGACGTCCTAATTGGTGGGCCTCGCGGGGTACCGCTCGACCCACCCTACGGGAGAAGCTGGCTTACGCCATTACGGCGGCTCGTTCCGGTTGCATGCGCCGTTCGGCGATCGCGGTGCTGGTGGTTAGCTGGATCGTGGCGGTCCACTTGCCAGCAGCATCGCCGCGGACGTGCCAGTGTGGCAGCACCGCGACAGACTGGTGGACCAATTCAAAACCACCTTCCGATTGACTAACGGTTTCGATCGGGAAGGTCCAGAAGCTGGTCTGGCGGTTGGCGACCATCTGCACGTCGATGCCAAGCCATTCGTCGGTCAAGCCGAGCTGATTGGCGTCTTGCAGATCGAGTTGCGTGCCGAGTTGGCCGTAGCGGATGCCGTTCAGGTTGTGGAAGTAGCGATCGTCGGCGCCTGAGGGCAAGCCGGCGAAGTTCAGCTCCACGGCGAAGTGCAACAGCTCGTGCGGCGGCAGATTTTCGAGCTGGTAGGTCAGCTCCATCGTCTGGCTGCCAGCCATCATCGTCACGGCCTTGGTGATGCGGATCTCGTGACCATTCACGTGACCGGGCCGAGTCAATTGCACTTGAATGCGATCGGCTGCCCGGCGGATCTTGGCTTCATACACGCCGTTGATGAAGTCGCCCAGCTCGCGAGCTTCGCCGCGGCTCACGCCTTGCAGCGTCGCACCCAGATCATAGAAGTGATCGAGCAGGCTCTTCCGCTGAGTCGGGTCGTATTGCAGCCGTTGATCGAGGCCCGGCTGCTTGAAGACGACGCGGTCGTGAATGCTCGACACGCTGCCATTCGCGCCGGCAGGACCGGCGAGCACCTTGCGGTGATACGACTCAGGCCGCCGCGTGAGCGTGGCGCCCAGGTTGTGGCAAATCGAGCGAACATCGAGCTCATACAGCATGCCGCCCTGAGCCGGCGCGAGGAGCGCGATCAGCTTGTCGCTGGCAAGGCGGACTTCTTGCTTGAGATCGAAGTTGTAGTCGTCGGTCGTGGCTTCGACGTAGGCTTCGGTCTTGCCGGCCGCTTGATCGATCAGATTGTCGGCGGCGATTAGCTGATTGAAAATCGCGTTGCGCAAGTGCGGTAGATAAATGCCGCCGAACGCGCCGTGCCAGTACGGGCAATTGCATTGACCGCGGTAGAGCGCCTGCCGAGCGTTTTCGAAAGCCTGGCCAGCCACGCCATCGCGCTCGGCTTGGGCAAAGCGTTTGCTGGTCATCATCATCCGCGAATACATTTCGTTGGTTTCGGGATACTTCACTTTGAAGTTCCGCCAGAAACCGCCGCGGACGAATCGCTTGATTTGCGGCCAGCGATGATCGTGCTCGAGTTCGTGCACGACGTGGTCATATTCGAGTTGCTGATTGACCGGCAGAGCCCACTCGGTCATTTCGCGATAGCTGCCGTCGGGCAAATAAATCTTGCCGACCGGCGGTGTGCTTTCGTTGGCTTCGGCCAGCGTGCTCATCTGCAGCCAGTCGCGATTGGCGAGCAACGCATCGAAGAACTGCCGCAGCCAGCCGTTTTCGTAAACGTGTTTTTTCGTGTCCGGCCAAGTGCCGAACTTTTCGCCGTCGTCGCCGAAGACAACAACCGCGCCGGGAAACTTGGCATGGATCCCGCGGAGATAGTCGATGCTGGCCTGCGGCGATTGAAACGGAATGGTGTAGCGCAGCGGCTCGCTGCCCGGAAAGACGCACAGCACGCGGCCGTCGTCTTCGGTCAGGTAATAACCGTGCAGCTGATCTTCGGTCAGACCGGCGTTTTTGAAGTGAAAGTCGTCGAGCACGGTGTACTTCATGCCCGCGGCAACGAGGTCGCCCGTGAGCGATTGTTCCCACACGCGTTCCGGCATCCACATGCCTTGCACGTTCGCGCCCAGGCGGTTTTCGAGCCAGCGCGAGTACGTGGTGATCTGACCGACGCGATCGCGCGGCGGAATCATCGTGAGGATCGGTTCGTAGAACGGACCGCCGACGATTTCGATGCGGCCGGCGCGCACGAGGCGGGCCACGCGATCGATGTATTCGCCGTGGCGCTCGTCGAGCCACTCCATCAGCGGGCCGCTGGTGTGCAGCGAAATCTTCAGGTCGCTGTACGACTCAAAGACATCGAGGAACGGCAAGTAACTATCTTGATAGGCTTGCTCGAACACGCCGTCGAAATTGCCGACGGGCTGATGATTGTGCAGAACCAGGCACAAGCGAATCGGATTCATCCCAGGACCACCATCATTGACGCTTTAGGATTGCATGCTCGCACGCACCAACGGCCGCTAGCTGAGCGCATGGAGAGGCGCAACAACAAACGGTCGTCCTCAACATCGGCCAGCTTCCTACGGCTTAGCTAGTTATTTCAATCGGAACTTTTGGCGCCGTTAGGCAGAGCAGTTGTCAGCGACATCATGCTAGCTGTCTGTGTATTCACAGCGAGCACGCAGGGAGAGAATGAATCACACCGCTCGGAGCGCTGCCGCAGCTTGCTCGGGCAACTGCGGGTTGAGCCAGCACCCGGTGCTCCACTCAAACCCGGCTGCCTTCGTGAGCCGCGGAAAAATCTCGATATGCCAGTGATAGTGGTCGCGCGGGCCGATGTCAAAGGGTTCCGTATGTAATATCAGGTTATATGCTGCGCCCCCGATCTTACGTTCGATACGACCGATCAGCTCACCTGCAATCGTTGCCAGTTCGCTAAGTTCGCCAGCCGGCAAACTCTCGATCGAACCAGCCGCCCGCCGCGGCGCGATGCAGACTTGATACGGAAACCGACTGGCCCAGGGACAGAACGCCACGAGGTTTGCCGACTGAGCCACCACTCGCTCGCCGGTCGCCAGTTCCTCGTCGACAACCTGCGTCAACAGCGACTGACCAGTCTTGGCCTGGTGCTGGTTGAAACGTTCGAGTTCCTTCTGCACGTCATCGGGGGTCCACGGCAGGGCCACGACCTGGCTGTGCGTGTGTTCGAGCGAAGCGCCGGCTGCCGCACCGACGTTTTTGAAGATCTGCACGTACTTGAACCGGCCATCCTGCCGCAGTTGGCGGAGGCGATCTTGATAGACCTGCCAGACCAGTCGCTGCTGATCGGTTGTCAGCTGAGTAAGGCTGGTAATGTGCTCGGGCGATTCGATGATCACCTCGTGCTGGCCGAAACCGTTGCGGTGCCGGTGAAGCGAGCCGTTCGAGCTGCCGTTGCTGGTCGGCGGCCCATCGGGGATGACATCGGTTGACACCGCCGGGTACTTGTTCGGCACGACCCGCACCTGCCAGGGAAAGAGCTTGGCCCGGCCGTTGACGGCGGGATAAACCTGCACCGGGTTCGGCGTTTGAGACTCTTGGCCGGCACAGAAGGGGCAGCCAAAATCGCTGCGGCGGTCGGTATGCTCGACGAATTCCTGAGGTCGAGCGGCGCGGTCACTGCCGACGATCACCCAACGCAACGACAACGGATCTTGGCGATACTCGGGCATTGCGGGGGCCTGCCAACCGAACAAATCTGCCAAATAAACAAGGTGGGAGGGGTCAGTCTAGCAAGCGCCCCGGCAGGTGCGTAAGGTCGTATCTTCGCTGTTTTTCGCGGATTTTTGGCATCCAGCGCGGCTAGCACGGCCGCGACTAACTGACAGGCTGTGTCGCAATCTCGGTTGTGCCGGATCTGTGTTCGTCATGCCCGGAGCGCCGGAGTCTTTTCCGCCGCTAATCGTCGACTGCACTCTTTTACGCCTCATTCTTCGCGGCATCCATCAGCCGGAGGGCAGACTCGGCCATGCCATTTTTGTTGCTAGGAAATTCTTGCAAGGCCTGTTCGTAGTACGCGCGAGCACGCTTTCCGTCGCCGATTTGGCCGTAGCAGAACCCCAGGCTAACCAGCGCCATCTCTCGATAGGGGATGCCCATTGAGAACAAGGTGATGGCCCGCCAATCATCGATCCAACGATGGGTCTGAAAAAAGTGCAGACTTTTTTCAAACTCCGGAATCGCTTGTTCAAATTGCCGCCGTTTGCACAGGGCGACTGCCGCTCGATGGTGGCGCGAAATCGTACCCCGTAGCAACAGCGCCACAATCACATACGCGAGAGCGCCGTACGACGGGCCATATCGTGGAGCGATCAACCAGCCCAGGGAGACGAAAACAGCCACGATTGCCAGGTTGATGGCAACGTTTGGCCAGTGAATTGGTCGAACGATCGGCGTGCGCGACATAATGGAACTTTACTTCTTCAGGGCTGTCGCCGTTTCCTGGTACTGAGCCCAGGCAGTTTCCTGCAATGACTTGGCAATATCGGCCGAAATTCCTTCCGGCGCGGCGAGCCCCACCGGACTGCGGCCAGTCAGCACGCTGTAGATGCCGCAGGAGTAAAGGTACGAACCTTGCAGGCCCGGATGGGCACGGTCGCTGGCGAACAGGCTTTCCATCTTTTCCTTGGTCGGCGTGTCCCCGAAGTAACGCACGTAGGCCTGGCTGGCGTCAACGATCGGCGTCTCCAACTCTTTTCCCATGGCGACATGCAAGCGGTGGAGTCGCTCGAAACCCTTGGGGTAATCGCTCAAGATCGAAGCCGTGCCGAAGAGCACCGTGCGGCCGCCGTTCTCTTTCACCAGTTGATGAAACTGGCGGGCGTAGGGTTGAAAGGCGGCTTCTTCGACGTTGTAAATATCTTGCAGCACCACGAAATCCCAACCGCCGCCAGCGATCTTGCCGCGGGCCGTTTCGGGGCCGGTACCAGCTTCCCAGTGCGAACGGAGCGACGCGCCGCCGCGCACGCAACCAACCAACTCGATCGGCCGACCACCTTTGTCCGATGCGTCCAGCTTCTCGAGCAACTGCTTGCCCACGATCGTGGGACACTGACTGTTGCCGATGAGCAGCACTTTGATCGGCTTGGCTTCGCTGCTCTTCGGCTTGTCTTCCTTTTCGTTCTCATTAGCAGCGACGATCTTCTCGACGATGAGCCAGGCCCGCTCCTCGAGGGCAATCTTGCCCGTGATGGCGTAGCTTCCTTGCACTTCACCCTTGCCGATCTTGGCGAGCAGTTCGGCGACGGCTGCGGGAGCATCGTCGGCCGCTCGCAATCGATAGCGAACATCTTCGATGGCTAGCCGCGGCGCGCTGTGGCCAGTGCGTTCGACTTTGCCCGTCCAGGTATCGCGCATGCCGTGCGGCAGAGTCTTAGTGATCAGCGAAGCATCGGCGGGAACTTCGCTCGGTGTGAACACCGGAGCCGTCGAGCGTTTCTGCGTGAAGAGCCATTCCTGCAGCGCCGGCTCGGCCAAGGCTTGGTTCATTTCATGCGAGCCGTTTTTGTATTCCGTGTATTTCACCGGCGCGGCGATCTCCTTCAGCGCGGCGACAATCGTGCGACTGCTATCTACAGGCGCGATGCGATCTTGATCGCCATGAAAGACCCAGATCGGCACGTCCTTGATGAGCCGTGCGAGCCCTTTGCGATCTCCCGGCGGTCCCGCAATCGGAAACGCCGCGGCGAACAGATTCGGATAACGACTCAGCAAATCCCACGAGCCGCAGCCACCCATCGAAAAGCCACCGATATAAATCCGCCGGTCGTCGACGTTGTACTCCTTCTGCAAATCGCCGATCGTGGCCACGATCATCCGCGACGGCTCGGTGATTTTGGGCGGCTCATTCAAACCGACGCCTAGCCACGAAAATCCTTCTGGGCATTGCGGCGCCATCACAATCGCCTGGCTCTTCTCTGCGTTCCCCAGAAACGTTGACGTGATGCCGCTCAGTTGTGCCGTGTTATTGCTGCCGATCTCGCCGCTGCCGTGGAGCCAGATGATGAGCGGCCAGGCCTTCGCGGCGTCGTAGCTTCGCGGCACGAGCAAGCGATATGGCAGCTTCTTTTCACCCTCGCGATGCTCGCGCACTTCGAACTGCGGAAACCGCGGCGGTTGCTTGTCTTGGGCCTCGGCCGAACAAGCATGAAGCGACACTGCAACCATCAGCAGAGTGACAATCCGGTGCATGGCTGACTCATCCCAGGGGAAAGAGAGGGGAAATGGCTGCGGTCGATTACTTCCGTTCGTACACGGCCTCGCCGCTGATAAACTTCGTGCCGTCCGCCGAGTATTCGGCCAAATCTTTAGCTTTGTCGATGGAGCGCGGAGTGCTGCCGTCGAGATCGTATTCCTTTTGATATTTCCCGATGATCATCGACTTGCTGTCGCGCGCAAAGCGAATCTGGGCGTCGTAGGGAATTTTGAGCAATTCCTTGACTTCGAGACTCTTCAAATCGCAGCTCACCAACTGCGTTCCGCCAAACATTAGCACTCGATCGGTCTCATCGTGTACGGCAAATCCAACCTGCGGCGATTCCTTGAACTCCCGCTCGGGAAGCTCGATCTGTTCCCAACTTGTTTTTGACTGAGCAGAATCGGCGGGGTTGAGCCGCAGCGCATAGGCTCGCTGCCAGATGCCAATCAACAACGATTCCTGACGTGGGCCGAAGGCGACTGACTTTCTATAGCCGTCGCGCTGTTTGGGTTTTAGTTTGTCAGCGTTGATCGTGGTGACGATCGCACCATCGCGCAGGTCAATCAGATCGAACCGATACCCCCGCGTAGGTATCGACTGAAAAATCCAAGGACTGCGCGGATGTGTCGCCCACGGTTCCTGCCATGCATGGAATTCGAAGGTGCGCCGGATCTTCAGCGTATCGGGGTCGAGGACGGCCAGCAGATGAAGCCGCGGCATGCTCGCCACAAGCCCCGCTTGGGTCCAGCGAATTTGGTCGATGTGGTAGGGCTTTTCGGACCACTTTTCGCCGAGCGGTAAGGAATTCGAAACACTCCAGGTGTCGGTGTTGACACGGTAAATGATTCCATCTGCATCCAGCACGTACAGGCGGTTGGCCCGCTCGCCCCAAATGGCTTGTGAACCCTTGGGAAGTTGAGTGACCTTGTAACTCTCGTCGCCGAATTGTCGACCCGTTCCCGACTTGAATTGCAGTGGCGGTCCGTCGCTGTAGGGATGCATGCGCAGGTCGACGGTTGGATAGTGCTCCGTTTTGGGAGGGGCCTGCGCGAGTGAATGATCAGGCGCGACCACGAAGATTCGCTTCTCGGTAAAAACCACCACCATTTCCAACGGCGAAAGCGACGCCAGGCCCAGCGTCTTACCAGCGTCCGGGAAATTCTGTGCGGAAATCTGCGGTCCAGCAGCGTCGTAGATCAGCAGGTTGTGTTGATCGCTACAAGTTGCCAGCCGATTGCCGCTGAGCTGCGCGAACTTTCCCGAATCGATTCCCTCGGCGGGAACGACGGTTTGCCAGTGGACATCCGCCACTGGCCAGCGCCGTACGGCGGAAATGATATTCAAGCCATCCAAGCTCACGGTGGCAGTCTGCAGAGACTTATGTTCGCGCTGTGTCGAATAATTGGGCCAGCTGGGGTTCGGTTTGAAGTTCACATCGGGCAGCAGGACGGCTGGCAACTGGCCGCGGCAAATGCCCTCGGGCCGGCTGACGTAGAAACAACCTTCGCGGTCAATCGTAAAGCTGCGGCCGTACTGGCTCTCGGCAAACGCTCCGCCCGGCGCGCGCGATCGAGCTCTGTCCTGTTCGCGAATGCTGGTCAGCAAGTTTCCTTTCCAGGTGGCAATGAGTGGTTCCTCGCCGCCGGTGCCCACTTCCAATTCATCGTCATCCGTGAGTGTTACCTGCCGAGGCGCGACCACCCTTTGGTGCGAGGCATCGACTTGCAATCGTTCGCCGGTGCGAGACAACGCGAGGCGAATCACGCTGTCGTCAGCGCACACTTGCAGCTGTTGCCCGCCCCCTGGTTGCAAGAGCAGATTGAAATTGTGGCAGCGGGTCTTGAGGGGATATTCGTACTCCGTTTGCAGATCGGTCAGGCGGATCTGCAACAACGTGCCGTTGGTTTGCAGCAGCCACAAGCTGCCGTAATACACCACCGCTTGCGGTACGAAATCTTCGCCCGCCAGCCGGAGACGCCGGACCTCGAATCCTTCCCGCAGCGTGCGACCGTCGACAAGCGACTCGGTGGCTGCTGACGGAGTGGGCCTGAGTGACGGATGGAAATTGAGCTTTTTCCAGTCGAGCGAATAGTTGTTGTTTTGCTCGCCGGTGGGACCTGCGTACTCCGGCAAGGGAGTGGAGTCGACACCTTGCGTCAGCCGCAGGCGCAAGGCCTGACGATAGTTGCCGGGCTTGTCGTTCCGTTTGATTTCCTCCTCACGCAGGGCCTGTTGCTGAACCTCCGCTTCGCGGGCGGCGCGTTGCCTGTCAGCAGCCGTCGCGCGCCGAATCTTCTCGAGTGTTTCCTCTTTCTCTCGCGCTTCCTTGCGGGCAGCTTGCGCGGTGGTGACTTCGGTTGTTCGTTTGGCCAATTTTGCGGCGGCAGCGTTTTCTCTTTCCCGGTTTTTGCGCAGGTCCATATTCTGCGCGGCGGTCAAATCGGGATCACCCTGGTTGGCCGCTTGCCGGTGGAGTTGTTCACGGCCGGCGTCGGTTTTGCTTAGCAGAATCGCGGGCATCTTCCAGGCGCAAACGGCCATCACTCCCACGGCCACGCTCAGCAACACGCCAGCGATCGAGAGACAGGCGAGAGCCGTTCCTCGTTGGCCTGCCTGGTAATACTTGGGCGTGCGAAAAAAGGCCACGATTGCAAAAACGAGCGCGAGGGCCAGCAACACCGCGAGCGGTACGAACCAAGTATCGAGGCTCAGCAAGAGGAGGTGGGTGTGGTAGTAAACGATCAGCGGACCGATCACGATCACTCCGAGCGCAGGAAGCCAACTGGCAATGGCCAGGGTGATGGCAATCCTTCCCTTGATGGCCCGCTCGATCATCTCCGCTTCCGATGGTCCGCTCAGCGCAGCCCAAGCGGGCAGCGGCTCGGGAGCCAGTTCGCAGAGGATCGGCTCCTCGTCAGGATTGCTCGGCAGTGATGCAAACAAGTCGGTCATGCGCAGCGTTACTCGGTGAGTTCGATCAATTGATTGCCGATGATTAGTTTCTTGCCGGAAGGGCTGATGCTCACGCCGCCGCCGGTCTTCGGCAAATCGAGCGACAGCGTCACGTTTCCTTTGAGGTCGCACCGCTTACCGTTGTTGAGCCAATACGCGTCGCCATCGGGGACGAATTCAATCGCGGCTTCGCGCGGCTTGACGATCGACAGTGGCAATTCGTTCGCCTCGCGCAGGTTGTAAGAGGTCAGTGAGGTGTCGTTTCCCATGAACACCCGCCGCGGACCCCACGTGTAGGCGAAAAAATCCGACTCGTAATCCTCGCGACCATTAGGCACCGGCTCTTGCGACCAACCGGTGGCGCCCCACTTGATGCAATACAGGCGGCCACCCGCGACGGCCATGACAATGCCGTCGCCCATCGCCATCGTCTGCAGTTCGGAGACGGGCGGCTTCAGCTGTTTGGGATCAATCGTAAGGAACACCGTTCCTAGTCGGACGCTGACAATATCGGTCTTCTTGTCGTTCGGCGGGCCGCAGCTCAAGGCGATGTAGTTGGAGTGCCGCGACGAGGCAAAGTAGTCTGACCCAGCCCCCGACTCGTTGGCGGTAAAGTCATTCAACTGATAAGTGGTCGGCTTCATCGATGGCAAATTGAAGGTCATCAGCTGTCGCAGCTTCGGCACGACGGCGACAAGCCGACTTTGTCTCCAGGCCAGATGAGTGACCGGTGCATCGGCGGGCGAGAGCTCGATCGAACGCTGAATCGTGCGACCCGAGACTTCGATCCAGTGGAGCGTGTTCCCTTCGAGGGCGAAGAGCAAGTTGTCATGTTCGAACCAAACCCAACGCCGCGCATCAAGTTGGAGTTCGGTAATCTTCGCTTTCTCGAGTTGCTTGCTCGCGCCGGCAATATTTCGTTGCAAATCTATGGGCGACGCGGCGTTCGCGACGCTCAGGTACCGCCGCACGTTCGGCCGAAATTTCTCCGGCGGCGAATCAACCGGTTTCGTCGTGGGCGATTTTGGCGAAGTAGAAGGATTTGCACCGGCCAGCGGCCGTTCGACAGAAACCGCCGCGGTACTTACGGCGAAAAGACTCTTCTCGGTAAAGACGAGCACCATCGGCAGGTCGCCAGCGCTGGCGATGCCCAGCGTCTTGCCAGCGCCGGGCCAGGTGTGCTGCGAATGAGGCCGGCCTTGCTTGTCAAAGAGAAGCAAGTTCGCTCGATCATTGCAGGTCGCGAGCAACTCATTTCCGAGCGCGGCGAACTTCGTTACATCAATGCCGACGGCCGGGAGCGTTTTGGTCCAGGTGATCTGCTCGAGCGGGATGTTTTCCATTCCCACGGAAAAGTTTTTGCCATCGAGTGTCGCGAAGCCGGCTTGATTACTGCGCGATTGACGTTTGCTGTTGCTCGCGGGCAACTGACCGCGATACACGCCGTCTTTCTGCGCGACGAAGAATTCTCGATTGGCATCGACAAACGAATCGCGGCCGAGCTGCTCAGGAAGAAATCGCCCGTTCGCCTCGCGCACCTTGGCGAGCTCTTGGACCTCGCGCAGATCGCTGAACTCCGTGCGGGCCAGTAGCGGCGGCGCGGCAGCGTTAACGGTTTGGTACGAGGGGGCGCCGTCGACGCTAATGCCGACGGCCAGTTGCAGTGGCGCGACCATCGGCGTCTGATGGAACTCGACCAGATCGCCGGTGCGGGTGTTTTCGCCGCGGTATTCGATCTTGAGGATCGAACCTGGATTTTCGCGAGCGACAAAAACGTTGTCGCTCAGGTAACACAAATCGTGGCACACTCCGCCAAACACCAGCGTATGTTGGAGTCGCCAATCTTGAGGCGTTACCTCGAGCAACTCGCCGCTGCGGCGCACGAAAATCAACAGCGACCCCCGCGGTCGCTTGCGGAGTGCAACCTCCGGCAGAAACTCCGCTCCCGTCAGCTTCAGTTGCGTGACCAGCAGCCCTTTGTCTGCCGACGTTTTCTCGACGAGATCGCCGGGAGTTGCCTCTCGAAAAAACTCAAGCCGTTTTTGTCCCAGCGTGCGATTCGAGACGTAGACATCTTTCCAATCGAGTGGACCTGCATACGTGGGGATTGAAACGCCCGGCGTGCGCATGGCCTCGACGAGCCCAGCGGCGTACTCGGACTTCAACGCATTTTCTTTGGCGGCGACTCGGCCGGCAGTGGCTTTGGCGTCGATTTCGAGATCTCGTTTCTCTCCCTTCTCGATTTGTGCCAACTCCCTTTCGATCTGTCGTACTCGATCGTTGAGCCTTTTCATCTCATCGCGATAACGAATCGGCGCCATCTCTTTTCGTCGCTGCGCGTTCCACCGCATTTGCGCGGCAAATTGCTCGCGCTGCCGCGCTTTCTGCAGAGCGACTCGAGCTTCGTCGGACTTCAAGAACAGGAGGTACTGCATCGGCAGAAAGCTGATGGCATATACGGTGGCGGCCAGCATCAGCAGCAACAGGCTGTTGTTGGCGAGTGCCAACGACAGCCGTCGTCGAGGTCTTCCTTCGACGGGCGTCAGTTGATATGCCAGGTAAGTGAGCAAGCCGGCGACGGCGAGCAGAAACAAAATACCGATCCACCATTGCGCCACGTTCACATCGCGCAGAAAATGCATCCCTACGCAAAGCGCGCAGCTCAGGATGACGAACACCGCAGCCACGATGCCCCAGGTGGCACAGATCTGCCCACCCGTGCGCTGCTCGCGAACCGGCGACGGCTCCCAGCGCGCACCACCGCCCGGCGGCAAGGGCTGCAGCGGCTGAATACTGCCGAATTGATAGGGCGGGTCGCTGCTCATAAGAGCAGGTTACGATAATCCACTACGGCGGCAAAAGCCAGCAAAACGGGGGTCGCTTATGCGTCAAAGCGGCGCTGTCACTTCGCTATATAAACCGTTTGGCCGTTGCTGATAAAGCTCTTGCCGTCGCGAGCGTAGACGGCGCGCGCCAGTTCCTTTTCAATCGGCCTCATCTCGCGGCTGGTCAGGTCATACTCGCGTTCGTTCAGTACGATCGATTTGCCATCGCGGCCGTAACGGACCGGAGAACCGGCAGGCACATCGGGAAGTCCCATGATCCCTTTGCCTTCCAGTTCGCTGAGCAACACTTCCACGCCGCTCGACATCAACACTTGCTGGCTGTCATCGTGTACGTCGAACTCAACTCGTGAGCCCTTGAAGAATCTATCGGGCAGGTTTATTTGTTCGAAACCGGTCGGCGTGAGCTTCACAGCATAAGCCCGTTTCCCCGCTCCGATGAGGAACGACTCCTGCCGTGGACCAAAGGCGACCGACGTCTTGAAAGGAGTGCGTTCTTTCGATTGCAGTTTGTCGGCGCTGATCGTCGCTACTAACGCGCCGTCGCGCAGATCGATCAAGTCGAACCGCTGCGCGGGAAGCGGGATGGCCTGAAACACGTAGGGGCTGTTTGGATGAGTCGCCCAGCCCTCCTGCCAGCCGTGGAAATTGAACGTCCGCCGAACCTGCAGCGTGTCGGGATCGATCACGGCCAGCAAATGCAACCGCGGCAGGCTGGCCACAAGCCCCGCCTGAGTCCAGCGCAATTCATCAATGCTGTACGGCTGGTCGCTCCCCTTGTCGCCGAGCGGCAGCGACTTCTCCACCAGCCAGGTGCTTGTGCTGACCTTGTGAATGCCCCCTTCACTGTCGAGCACAAATATCCGATCGGGCTGTGCTCCCCAAATGCCCTGCGTCCCGGCGGGGAGGTTCGTTACTTTAAAAACCTCGTCGCCAAAGCGTCGATCCGGTCCCGGCTTGAACACTAACTCCGGTCCGTCGTCGCGCGGCCGCGCGGGCAAGGCGACCGTGGGATAGTGGCCCGGGCGCGCCTTCGCATCAACCAAGCCGGGATCAGGAGAAACGACAAAGATTCGCTTCTCAGTGAAGACCACCACGACCTCGAGCGGAGCCAACGAAATCATGCCCAGCGTTTTGCCCGCGCCTGGAAAGGTCTGCGCGAGCAGCTGTTTGCCGTTGCGGTCATAGACCAGCAGGTTGTGCTGAGCGCTGCATGTCAGCAGGCGATCGGTGGAGAGCTGCGCGAACTTTTCAGGATCAATTCCCGCGGCGGGAATCACGTTTTGCCAAGTGATGGTTTCCATCGGCCACCGCTGCTTGCCGGAGAAAACGTGCCGGTCGTCGAAGCTGACCGTGGCCGAAAAGAAAGCTTGCTGCCGGTTGGGAGTCGCTTGTTCGCGCGGTCCAGTAGGAGTTTGATTGACCTGCGCGTCGGGCAAATCGGCGGCCGCCAACTGGCCGCGGAAAATACCTTCGGGCCGACTGACATAAAACGAACCCGCGCGGTCGATAGGAAACGCTTTGCCATGCTGACTGTCGGCAAAGGCTCCGCTTGGCGCACCCTGACGAGCCCGCCCTAGTTCACGAATGGTGGTGAGTTGCGAACTTTGCCAGGTGGCGAGGATGGGCTGTTCGCTGCCGGCGACGACTTGAAACTCGTTTTCAAAGACCGTCGCTTGTCGCGGGAACGACAGTTTCTGCTGCGTGGCGTCTACTTCAAGTTTTCCCTCGGTGCGCGAGAGACCGATACGAATCAACTTGTCATCGGCAAACGCGAGCAAGCGCGTGGCATCTGGCTCACGCAGCAGATTGAGATTGGTACAGCGGCTGCGAAGAAAAAAGTCCTGCTCCGGCCGCAAATCCGCCAAGTTAATCTCCATCAGTTGGCCGTCGGTTTGCAACAGCCACAAACTGCCGAAGTACATGAAGGCTTGCGGTACGAACACTTCGCCCGCCAGTTTCAGGCGGCGGATCTCGAGGCCGTTGACGACGAAGCGTCCATCGAGGAGCGACTCCGTCGATGCCGGCGCGCGGGGCCTGAGCGCGGGGCGGATGTCGAGCGTGTTCCAAGTGAGCGACCAGTTGCCGTTTCGTTCGCCGTCGGGGCCGGCGTACTCGGGAAGAGGCGTCTTATCGCCTGCGGTCAATTGGGCATACATGGCCGCGCGATAGTTGCCGGGCTTATCCGATGACTTGATGGCTTCGGCGCGGCGGCGCTGTTCCTCGACCTGTGCGGCGAGAGCAATTCGCCGTTGCTCGGTAACCTCGTTGAGTCGAGCCGTCTCTTCTTGCTGACGCTTGTTACGCGCGAGCTCACGAGCCATGCGCGCGCTATCCGTTTTGTTGATCCGTTTTCGGACCTTGCTAATCGCGAGTTGCTCCCTGTCCCTTGCTTCTGCCAGCCTTGCCTTTTGCTCCGGCATCAGCTCCGCAACTCCTCCCGCCGCGGCGACGGCTTCTCGCTGGAGTTGTTCGCGCTCGAGTTTCGATTTGGCGAGCAGCAGCGATGGCATCATAAGTGCGCACACCACCAGCACGCCTCCGGCCAGGCCGAGCAAAAAACCGGCGATCGATACGCAGACCAGCGGCGCGCCGAGTCGCGTCCCTTGTCCATAGGAGAAGAGACGGAGAAAAGCCAAGAGGCCGAAGAACAACGCCACGCCGAACAGCACCGACAGCGGCACGAACCAGTTGGTCAGGCTCAGCAGGTAGATCCGCATGTGGTAGTAAATCACCAACGGACCGCAAACGATCAGGGCCAGGGCGGGAACCCAGCTGGCCACGGCCAGGCTACAAGCCATTCGTCCTTCGATGGCCCGCTCGAGTTGCTCTGCGTCCGGCAAGCCGCGGCGATTCGTGGGTGGCGGCGGAGGAGACGGTGGCCAGGCAGGGTCGGCTTCCGCCAGGATCGGCTCCTCGTACGGGCCGTTCGGCAATGAGGAAAACAGGTCGGCCATGTTACTTGGTTAGTTCAATCAATTGATTGCCAATCATCAGCTTGTTGCCCAAGGGGCCGATGGTTACGCCGCCGCCGGTCTTGGGCAGGTCGAGCGCCACCGTCGCGCGTCCGTTCAGATCAAATTGTTTGCCATTGTCGAGCCAGTAATATTCACCATCTGGCGTGAAAGCGATTTGAGCATCGGCAGGTTTTTCGATCGGCGGATAAGGGTCGTCTGGTCCCTTTAAGGTAAGGAAATTGATCGAAGTCTTGGTTCCCATGTAGAGGCGTCCGGTTCGCCGGTTGTAGGCGAAGGAATCTGTCTTGTAATTGTTCGTGGCTCGAGGATTGGAGATCACGCGCCAGGTGTTGGCGTTCCATTCGACGGTGTACAGCCGCCCTCCTTCCACGGCGATCACCAGGTTCTCGCCGAGGGCCATGGTCTGCAACGAGGCGCAAGGGGGCGTAAAAAACCGAGGCTCGATCGTGGTTACAACGCGTCTCTCCCACACGTTGAAGATGTCGGTCTTTTTGGCGAAGTCGGGACCGTAGCTGATCGCGATATTGTCCGTGTCGCGCGTCGCAGCAAAAAAGCCAGGCCGGGCCGCTCCTTCTTTGATCGTAAAGCCAGCCAGCTCGAATGTGACGGGATGCAGCGTAACCGGATTCAGCACGGCCAACTGCCGAGCCTTCGGCACGATGGCGACTAGCTTGGTAATCGTCGCTGCAAAATGGGAAACCGAACCTTCCTCGGGTGCAAGGTCGACTGAAATCTCGATGCTTTTTGACTGCACATTGATCCGATGAATCGTGTTGCCTTCGAGCGCGAAGATCTGATTTTCATCCTCGCCCCAAACCCAGCGCTGCGCGTTCACCTTCAACTCGGTGACATTCGCGCCGCGCAGTTTCGTCGACTCGCCAGCGATGTTCTTGTTATTGGCGCGCGGCAAGGCATGACTGGAAACGACGGGATATGTCCGTTCGCCCGGTTTGAGCGCTGGCACTTCAGGCGGAGGTACGGCCTGTTTATTTTCCGGTGGAGGCGGATTCGGTTTACCAACATTGACCACAAACGGCGGATCTGTGGAGACCACTTCGTTGCTGACCGCGAAGACACTGTTTTGCGTGAACACAATCAGCAGGGGCAGATCGCGCGCACCGGCGATTCCGACGGTTCGGCCCGCACCGGGCCAGGTGTGCTGCGAATGCGGCTTCCCTTGCTTGTCGAACAGAATCAAGTTCGTCTGCTCGTTGCAAGTTGCGAGCAGTTCATTTCCCATCGTCGCAAACTTGGTAACGTCGATTCCTGCCGCGGGCAGCACCTTCGTCCAAGTGATTTGATCGAGCGGAAAATCTTCGTCGCCGGCGGAAAAATGCTTCCCGCTGAGCGTCGCGAAACCGCCGCTATCGTTGCGCGACGCGGGACTTGTTGCATTGCTGGCCGGCAGTTGGCCGCGGTACACGCCATCTTTCTGCGCAACGAAGATCTGCCGGCCTCCATCAACGAATACATCACGGCCGAGTTGCTCGGGCAGAAACCGGCTATTCGGATCGCGAACCTTTGCCAGTTCTTGCACCTCTGTCACCACGCCACGGTCGATCTTCGCCCACAACTGCGGCGCCGTTTCGCTGGTCACGCCGAACAGGGTGCGGTTGTTGACGGTGAGTTGCCGCGGAGCATTGACGAGCGTCTGACTGTAATCGATGAGGACTCCCGTGCGCGGATCTTCGCGCCGATATTCCATCGTCAGAATCGATCCCGGATTATCGCGCGCGACATAGATATTGTCTCGCTTGAAAAAAACATCCTGACAACGGCCACCAACCACTATCGTGGCTTGCTGCTGCCAATTGTTCGGCGTTACTTCCAGTATCTCGCCGCTACGGCGCGCGAATAACAGTAGCGTGCCCTGCGGTCGCTTTCGCACTGCGATCTCGGGAAGAAAATCTCCGCCGATCAACTTCAACTGGTTGATCGTCAGGCCGTTAACCGGAGTCGTTTTTTCGGATAGCAACACAGTTGTTGCATCGCGATGAACCTGCGGCAACAGCCGCTCGCCGGCGCCGCGATCGCTCACGTTCACCTGTTTCCAATCGAGCAATCCCGCATAGGGGGGCACCGGGTGACTATCGGGCTTGGTCAAGCACGCGAGCAGCGCCGTGGCATAGGCAGTTCGCGACAGACGATCGCGCTCGGCGACTAACTGGACCTCGGCCGCTTTTTCATTTTCGATTTCGAGTTGCTCCGAGGCATCGGCCTCGGCCAATCGGCGTTCCGCGTCGCGAATGTTAGCTTCGATCGTCAGCATCTCCCGCTGATACGCCGACTGAGCAACATTCACCTGCCGCTGCTCTCTGATTCTTTGCCGCTGCGCCATTTCTGCGCGCTGCCTCACTCTCTTCATTTCGGCCGCTCCCGCTTCCGACTTCAGGAACAGCAGAAACGACATCGGAAAAGTGGTGATCGCAAACGCAGACGCAGCAACCGCCAGCAGCACCAGACTGTTACCGGCCATGCCGAGCACAAATTGCCGCTGCGGCTGACCTTCGGCGGGCGCGATTTGATAGGCAGCGATCGTCAGCCCACCGGCGACGGCTACCAGAAACAGAATGGGAATCCACCACAGCGGCACATTGACATCGTTCAGGAAATGCGTTCCCACGCAAATCACGCAACCGACGATGACGAACGCGGCAGCCACCATGCTCCAGGCCGCGCAGATCTGCGCGTGCGTGCGTGGCTCTAGAGCGCGCGGCGGCTCCCAGCGCACGCCGGCAAGAGGCGGCAGTGGCGGTGGCTGCAGCGGCTGAATATTGCCGGATTGGTACGGAGGATAATCGTTGCTCATAGGAGCAGATTACGATAAACCACTACGACGGCAAAATCCAGCAAAACGGGGGCTGCTGATGCGTCTGGGCTGATCCTCGTCTCTCACCGCATTCGCTTGGCGAGAGTGACCTCGAGCGTCACTTCCTTGCCATCGCGTTTGACGATGACTTTGATCGTTTCGCCGATCTTGTATTTGAAGAGAGACGACTGCAGATCTTCGATGCCACTGATTTTGCTCTCGCCGAGCTTGATGATGATGTCGCCACCCTTCATGCCCGCTTTTTCAGCCGGGCTGCCGGGCGAAACACCGGTGATGGCCAGCCCTTCATCGTTGGCGGCGAAATCCGGAATGCTGCCGAGGTAAGGCCGCTCACCTTCCGGACCACCACTGGTGCTGCTGGCGATCCCTTCCTGCTTGTCGTTCTTGATGTAGGTCGGGCGAGCTTCGGCTGAGTCGGTCTTGTTGACCACATCGAGTAGAAAATCGGCGATCCGCTGCATCCCTTCGATGTTGAGCTTCGGCGAGTCGTCGCTGGGGCGGTGATAGTCGCTGTGCGTCCCCGTGAAGAGATGCAGCACCGGAATCTTCTTGGCATAGAACGAACTGTGATCGCTGGGACCAAAGCCACCTTCATGCTTCGTGATTTTGAATTCGTACTTCTTGCCGAGTTCGTCGACGAGCGGATCGAACTCCTTCGCTGTGCCCGTGCCGTAGACGATCAGCTTGTTCTGATCGAGACGGCCGACCATATCGAGATTGAACATCGCGATCGTGTTGTCGAGCGGGAATCGCGGTTGCTTGGTGTAATGCGCGCTGCCGAGCAAGCCGCGCTCTTCACCCGTGAAAGCCATGAAAACAATTCGCCGCTGCGGCTTTTTGCCCGAGGTCGCGAGAAGGCGAGCAACTTCCAGCAGCGTAGCCGTGCCCGAGGCGTTGTCGTCGGCGCCGTTGTGAACTTCGTGTGTCCAAGGAGCGAGCGAACCCGAGCCCTGGCCGCCGAAACCGACGTGGTCGTAGTGCGCGCCGATGACGATGGTTTCGTCCGCGTGCGGGCCTTCGCCCTCGAGCACCGCGATGACGTTCTTGACTTCGGCTTTCTTCTGCAGAACGCTGGCTTCGCCATCGGCTTTCCAGCCGGTGAGCGCGGCCGACTGCGGCTTGAGATCGGCGTCGATGCTGGCTTCGATTTCGTCGAGGCTCTTGCCGAGCGATTTCTTCACTACGCTGTCGATGATGGCTCGTTTGACGAAAAACACCGGCATCTTTCGCTGCTGACTGTCCGGACCCGCGCCTTGAAACGGCAGCACTTGGTCGGGATCTTTTTCGGCCTCTTTGGCGAGTTCCGAAAGGCGATCGTTCAATTTCTTGACGGCTTCTTCGTGCTTGGCCTTTTGTTCTTCGGTCGGTTCTTTCAGTTCGACGAACTTCTTGTTCTCTTCGACGAGCTTGTCTTGCGCTTCCTTGGTGATCTTGGCAACTTGTTCGCGGGCAGATTGCAGCTCGAGACCATCGTTGACAAAAATTACCGCAGCCGCGCCGTGGCCGTTGGCGTTGGAAATCTTCTGCATGAACGGAGCATGCCGGCTGGGGCGTTCGCCGTCGAACTTGCTCTTGGGGTCTTTTTGCTGCGGCTCTTTGCGAATGATGACCACGACCTTGTCTTTGACGTCGAGGCCTTCGTAATCGTCGTAGTTGAGGTCCTTTGCCGAGATGCCATAGCCGACAAAGACGAGGTTGGTGTCGAACTTGGCCGAGCCGCCGACGGCGAGCGGAGTGAAGTCTTCGCCAAGTTTCAGTTTCAGCTGTTCGGGACCGACGAGCGTGAGGAAGTTCTGATCTTTCGGACCCAGGTCGGTCGAGACGGTTACTTCGAACTTCTGAAACGGCGTGCCGTCGAAGAGCTCGGTTTTCAGGCCCAATTTTTTGAATTCACCGGCCAGGTAATCGGCGGCTTTGTTCAAGCCCTCGGTCCCCACGCCGCGGCCTTCGAGTTCGTCAGAAGCCAGATATCCGACCGATTCCTTGATGCGACTCTGCGAATCGGCTGCGTTCCGTTCGATGGCGTGCAGAACGAACGAACCGCTGCCGGCGATGGCCAGCGCGACGATGGCGACGAATTTTGACTGGTGATGCATGGTAGGAAACCAGGAAGGATGGTGCGTGTAGGAATCCGCATTCTAGAGAAATCAGCGAGGAGCAACTACCTGCGTACTCGCAGCAATTACCTGCGGAAGTGATATAAGAAGACCGCTGCCGCAATCGAAACATTAAGCGAATCAATCCCGGCGCGCATCGGCAGCGTGATTTGCTGCGGGCAAAGTTGCAGCCAACGTTCATCGAGGCCGTGTCCTTCGCTGCCCAGAACCAGCGCGAGTCGCCGCGGCCGCGCGACTTGATCGAGGGGCGTGGCGTTTTTATCCAAGACCGTGGCCAGCACTTCGAAACCGTAAGTTTCACGCAGCGCGACGACATCGCCGACGAGATCGGCTGCTTCGCGAATCGGCAGGAACAGCGAACTTCCCATCGAGACCCGCAATACGCGCCGCGAGAAGGCATCGGCACAATCGCCACCGAGCAAGAGCGCGTTCGCTCCCATCGCGGCTGCCGTGCGAATGATGCTGCCGAGGTTGGTTGGATCCTGCACGGCAGGGCAAACCAACACCAGCGCCGGTTCATGATTTGCCGGCAGAATTTCAGCCAGCGTCGGCGTTTCTTTTCGTCGCCCACAACCGAGCACACCGCGGTGAAAACGAAAGCCGACGAGCTCGGTCATCAGCGCGCGCTCGACGATATAGATGGGCGTTTCGGCAGGAACCTGCGGTTCGAGTCGCTCCGCCCATTCTGCTTCAGCAAGGAGCGAATCGACCACGTAATCGCTGTCGATCAGCCGCTGGACGACCTTATCTCCCTCCGCGACAAACAGACCGCTGCCGCGCGTGAGATTGGTTTGATGCAGCTGAGCGTAAGGAGCAACTCGCGGATCGGTGATCGAAGTAACGGAGTAGCGCGGCATGACGGCAGACTATTTCGAAACCGCGACTTGTCCGCTGCGTAGTGCTTGATTCGAAAGCTGAGCCGCCGCTGCAGCGAGCACACCCGCTTCCACGGGAGCGACCGGCGCCGTGCGAGCGCGCACCGAATCGACCCAGTTGGTGAGGTGGAGCAATTCGCCGTCGGGGTTCGGATAAAAATCGGCGCCGCGCGGACGATCGGGATTGAGAATCCATTCGCTCGGCTTGACCTTGCTGTTCCGTTCGGGGATCAGTTCGGTGCGACCGCGGTCGATGTAGACGCTGCCTTCGGTACCCATGAACTCGATCATGGCAGCATTGCGGGCGTTGCTGAATGTCCCTTCGAAGTACGCTTGAATTGCACTCGGGCTCTCGTCCTTGCTCGCTTGCGGATCGGCGTAACGAAGGAGCGTTTGCACCGTATCGGGCGTTTCCCAAATGCCGGCCGCGTGATGGAAGTCGCCGATGCTGGCGGCCGAGAGAGGTTGCTTGAGGTCGAGCACCCAATGAGCGACGTCGATCCAGTGGACCATCAGGTCGGTGAAAATGCCGCCGCCGAAATCCCAGAACCAGCGCCAATTGCGAAAGCGATATTCATTGAAGTCTTGCTGCGGCGCACTGCCGAGAAACCGCTTCCAGTCGACGCTCTTGGGATCGATGCCCAGCTTATTCGCCGTCGCGCGCGAAGTGTTACGATTCCAACTGAGATGAATCTTCAGCACCTTGCCGATGCCGCCGGCCTGGATCAGTTCGCGGGCCTTGGCGATGTGTGGCATCGAACGCTGCTGCATGCCGACCTGCACGATTCGTTTGTGATCGTTCTGCGCGGCGATGACGCTTGCCCCTTCGGCTGGATCATGCGTCAGCGGCTTTTCGACATACACATCTTTGCCGGCAGCGCAGGCATCGATCGTGAGCGGCACGTGTTGATGATCGGGCGCTCCGATCAGCACGGCGTCGACGTCCTTGCGCGCGAGCAACTCGCGATGATCTTTCGTGGTGAAGGCCGCCGCATCGGCAAGTTTTTTGCCTTCGTCGAGATGCACATCCCACACGTCGCAGACGGCCGTGATCTTGACGTTCGGCACTTTCACGAGCGACTTCATCAAACCGCGGCAGCGACCGCCGGTGCCGATGCAGCCGACCTGCAGCGTGTCGTTGGCGAGATAACCGCGGGCCGTTTCGGGTTGCGTGCTGAGGGCGAGAAGCGCGGCGGACGCAGCGGCCGAATGTTGCAGGAATTCGCGACGCGATGACATGGAGAGGCTCCGGCGAGAGATTTCAACGAACGACTGCGCTCGATTGTTGCGCGGCGGGCGAAGAAATGGAAGTCGGCGAGCCGGTTTCCAGCGGCTTGCTTATTCGCGCGGCGTGAGTGTGGTGCTCAGCGTTGTAATCAGGTCGACGGTAATGGTCGAATCGCGATACATGCTCTCGGTAACGAGTCGCTGCGATGTTTCGGCGGCCAGCAATCGGCCTGGATCTTTCGCAAACCAAGCCGTGCCGGTATGGCTTTGCGTTTTGAGTTGCGGCGCGCCTTTGGGTGGCGAGTCGATCGTGAGTTCACCTTTCACATTGATCTTGTGTGCTGTTTTGCCGTCGCGGGTATCGCTGCCGGCGAGCGTGAACGTGCGGACGAGTTTGGCATTGCCGAGGGCCGCTTTGCTTTGGCGTTCGTCGGTCCAGGTTGCATCGCTGCCGGCGACTTCTGCGGGCAGCGGCAGGAGAGGTTGCTTGAGGAGTTGCTCGACCGTTTCTTTGCTTTGGACCGCGACTTTGGCCGCGTCACCAGCGGGCGCAGCTTCGGCGGGTGGTGACAAGCGTTCCGCGCTCGAGATCGCGCCCAGCGGCGTCATGGTGAGTTTGAACTTCGCGCCGATCAAACCCACAACCGCGCTGGCGAAATCCTTCGCGGCGCCGACGACGGGTTTCTTTTCGCGCGAATCGTAGATGACAGGAGTCTGCTCCGGGCCCTTCATTTCCATCCGCACGGCATCGATCGTTTGCTCGATGACAAACGCGTCGGCATCGGCCGACGTCACATCCCAGCCAACGAGAATCAGCAGATCGATCGTGGAGTTGAGCTTTTTGCCGCTGAGGTTCACCAGCGATTCGGTTTGTTGTTTCATCTCCAGCTGAAACTTGTCACCCTTTTGCAGCTTCCAGCGCAGTTCTTCCGCGATACTGCTCCTGTCAAAAGAAAAGACGAGCGCGAGAGCGGCGACCAACAAGAACATCCAAGTCTTCATAGCGAAAAACTTTCTCCCGGCTGCAGCACGCGCGGCTGGGCCGAGGTTTCCTGGCTGACGCGCTGAGCCCAGGCCTGAGCATCTTGCGCGATCGGCGGCCAGGTGTTGTAGTGCGAGGGCGCGACGAACTTCGGCTGCAGCAGTTTCGTCGCGGCGAGCGAATCATCAATTCCCATGGTATAGAGATCGCCGATAGGTAATACGGCCAGATCGAGTTTTGGTTCGGCGATCAGCCGCATATCGCTGAAGAAAGCCGTGTCGCAGGCGAAATAAATCCGCTTCCCTTCGTTCAGCTGCAGGATAAAGCCCGCCGGTGCGCCGCCATAACTGCCATCGGGCAATATCGACGAATGCCAGGCGATGGTCATCGTCACGCGGCCAAATTTTGTCGCCACGCTGCCGCCGAGATTCATGGCGATGGTGTTCTTCACGCCATGCTTCGTCTCGAACCAAGTGGCGATTTCGAAATTGGCGATCAGCGTGGCGTTGTTGCTGTTGGCTACCGCGGCTGCTTCCAGGCAGTGATCGTAATGGCCGTGTGAAACCAGTACGTAATCGGCACGGATGTCAGCCGCCTTGCAGGAAGCGGCTGGGCTGGAATCGAGATAAGGATCGAGCAGGATGGAGTGCTCGCCGGTTTGGATGAGCCAGCACGCGTGACCGAGCCAGGTTAGTGTCGCCATAGGAAGTTCTGAGTTTTGAGTTCTGAGTTCTGAGACAAGAGGACCTTGCTCGAGACTTCCTGTCTCAGAACTCAGAACTCAAAACTCAGAACTTTCCTCCTACCGCCCCAAAATCCGCTTCATCGCACCCTTATACATCTGCACGCCGGGCTGACCGTACGGATTGATGCCGAGCAACCGACCTTCGACGACCGTCGCGATCATCAGCCATTGAAAATATTGGCCCATCACCGTGACGTCGGTTGACGGCAAGTGCAGATCGATCGTCGGCCGGCCGTCGCCTGCATAGGCTTCGTTGGTCCCTTGGATGGCAGCGCTCATCAGTTCCGGCAGCGTCTTGGCGGCGATGTCGTTGAGCTTGTCTTGATCGAATTCGCTCTTGCCGACGGCCAGCGAATCGAATCGCCACTTGTCGACGATGACGTTGACGAACAGTTTGTCGCGCCGGCCTTGCTGATGTTGTTGAGCGCGGCTGTGCAGGTCGCGCGTGTTCACCGTCGTGAGTGGCGTCGCGCCCAGGAACCGCTTGCCGAGGCTTTCGGCGAGGAGTTGGTCATACCACAGGCCGGCGCACTCCAGCGACTTGGCCCACATGCAGAGGATCCGCAGGTTGGCCATGCGACGCGTTTCCATCAGGTGGCTCACGCCGACGAATTGCAGCACGGCGTTTTCCTTCGCCGGCGCTTCGCGGAAGTGCTTCGTCATCAGCGAAGCACCTTGCAGCAGGCGAATGATATCGAGCCCCATCAGGGCGGCCGGAACCAAGCCGACGGCAGACAAAATCGAGAAGCGGCCACCCACGCCGTCCGGCACGGGGAACCATTCCTTGCAACCGAGGGCCTGCGACAGATCGGCCAGTCGACCCTTTTCGCCCATCACTGGAATGATCAGCTCCGCAGCTTTCTTCACATCGCCGCCGCAGCTCTTCACGAGGGCCGCGGTGAACTGCCGGAAAGCAACGGCCGTCTCGAGCGTTTCGCCGCTCTTGCTGATGACGACAATGCCCCAGCGAGTTTCCGGCGTGGTCCCTTGCTGCGTGCCGAGCAGGTGCAGCAAGCCCTGCGAGGCATCGTTATCGATGTTGTTACCTTCGAAATAGATCCGCGGATAGCCGCCGCGCTCGGCTCGGCTCAACTCGTTGTAGTAAGGTTGGCAGCAGGCATCCATCAGAGCCTTGGCACCCATGTACGAACCGCCGATGCCGAGGATCACGACGCGATCGACCTGCTCGCGCAGCTTCGCGGCCGCCGTCATGATGCGGCCCAATTCGCTCTCGGCCCGCCTCTCTTGATATTCCTTCAGCAAGCGATCGGGCAGATCGAGAAAGCCGTGATCGAGCGGGTCTTTTTCGGCGGGGATCTTCTTCGAGTCGTACGCCTTGGCGTCGGCTTCGAGGACTTCCTTCTGAGCGTATTCCAGCGAAGGCCGCAGCGCGGCGAGCTCGGTTTCGGTCACGCCGAAGTCCGCGTGAATGGCGCCGGAGATGTCGAGTTTGAGAGGAACGATGGCAGCGGCCATGGAAAAACGCCTGTCAGAGCGGTAGCGAAACGCAAAAAGGAGAGAGTGCGGTTGAAGATACTGCGTCCACGCCACCTTGTGAACGGGCCGGGGGATAGGGATAAAGGTGGCAGAGAGGAAGAGGATAGAGATTAGAGCTGAAGCGACATTCTTCATCTCAAATCTCTCCTCTCTTCCCTTAACCTCTAGCCCCTTCATCTCTTCATCCCTACCCTCCGCCGCCGCCATGGATATCCACGCCCTTACCCGCGAATTGCAAACCAAGAACGACTCGAAAATCGTGATGCTCGTCGCCGACGGCCTCGGCGGTTTGCCGATGACGCCAGGCGGTAAGACGGAGCTCGAAACGGCGGTCAAGCCGAACCTCGATGCCTTGGCGAAAATCGGCGTGCAGGGTGCCAGCCTGCCGGTTTGTCCGGGCATTGCTCCGGGTAGCGGCCCCGGCCACCTCGGGCTGTTTGGTTACGATCCCATTCAATATCAGATCGGCCGCGGCGCACTCGAAGCCACCGGCATCGGCTTCGCCATGCAACCGGGCGACGTCGCCGCTCGCGGCAACTACTGCACGCTGGATAAGGACGGCTTGATCAGCGATCGCCGCGCCGGCCGGATTGCCTCGGAAGAAAGCGCGCCGCTGGCCACGCTCCTCCGCGCGGTGAAAATTCCCGGCGTCGAAGTCTTCGTCGAGCCTGTGAAAGAGCATCGCTTCGTCGTCGTCTTCCGCGGCGAAGGTCTCGCCGGCAATGTGAAGGACACCGATCCACAAGCTGTCGGCAAAGCGCCGCTGCAAGCCATTGGTCACGATGTGCCCAGCGAAAAAGCCGCCGCCATCGCCAATGAGTTCGTCAAGCAAGCCACGAAGATTCTCGCCGGTCAGCCGAAGGCGAACGGCCTCACGCTCCGCGGCTTCAGTGGTCGTCCCGCGTTGCCAAGCTACGACGAAGTGTACGGCCTCCGCGCCGGCGCGATCGCCGTTTATCCGATGTACAAAGGTCTGGCCCAGCTGGTCGGCATGAAGATCCTCGGCAAGGCCCAGACGCTCGACGAGCAAGTCGACGTGATGACGCAGTACTGGAAGGATTTTGACTTCTTCTTCCTGCACTACAAATACACCGACAGCACCGGCGAAGACGGCAACTTCGCCGCCAAGGTGAAGAAGATCGAAGAGTTCGACGCCGTTCTGCCCCGCGTCCAAGCCCTCAAGCCCGACGTGCTGATCGTCACCGGCGACCACAGCACACCGAGCTATCTGAAGGCCCACAGCTGGCACCCGGTGCCCACGCTCCTCGTCAGCGACTGCTGCCGCACTGACGGCAACACGACCTTCGGCGAAAACACCGCCATCCGCGGTGGCCTGGGGCAATTCAAGGCGAAGTACTTGATGACGCTGGCCCTGGCGAATGCCGGGCGGTTGCAGAAGTATGGGGCCTAACAAGGTAGGCCGGAATGACTTGCAACTTTTGGCCACCGCATCTCCTGCGACCACTGGGCTTGCCCCAGTGGAGCATTCACTGATCGGCTACACACGGACGACTCTTGAATCTCCCGGCGACCACCGGCCTCGCGCCGGTGGGGCCCTCACTACTTTGGCTAGATCGCAGCTCAGTGAACGCTCCACGGGGACGAGCCCCGTGGTCGCGGTGAGTTCGACATTCTCGTTCAACGTAGCTGGCCAGTGATCGCCCCGCCGGCACTAGGCCGGCGGTCGCGTGTCATCGAAACGCGTTGCCCATGAGTGTATGCGTGAATCGTTCCGGTTATCATATCCGGCAAGACACGCTATCTGAAAACGCGCCGCTTCCTGAGGCCTCATTATGTTCTTGCTTGCTGACGATATTTCGCTCCCAGCCATCATCACGTTGGTGCTGCTGGTTTTCGTCGTCATCTTTATGCTGATCGTGGCGGCGATCTTTGCGAACTTCTTTCGGCTGTGGATTCAATCGTTCCTCACCCGCGCCGGCATTTCGCTGTTCGATCTGATCGGCATGACGTTCCGCAAGGTGAATAAGGACGTCATCGTCAAATCGAAAATCATGTGCGTGCAGGCCGGCCTGCCCGATGAAATCACCGGCAAAGCCCTCGAAGCCCACTACCTTTCCGGCGGCAACGTGCCGCTGGTGATTCGGGCCCTGATCGCCGCCAACAAAGCCAAGATCATTCGCCTCAGCTATCGCGAAGCGACGGCCATCGACCTCGCTGGTCGTAACGTGCTCGAAGCCGTGCAGACCAGCGTTTATCCCAAGGTCATCGATTGCCCGGCCAAGAATTCCGGCAAGGACTTTCTCGAAGCTGTCGCGGCCAACGGCATTCAGCTCCGCGTGCGAGCTCGCGTGACGGTGCGGGCCAATCTGCAACAGCTCATCGGCGGCGCTACCGAAGAAACAATCATCGCCCGTGTCGGCGAAGGGATCGTGTCGGCCATCGGTTCGGCCGAAGATCACATGGAAGTGCTCGAAAATCCCGACCGCATTTCGAAAGCCGTGCTCGCTCGCCGGCTCGACTCGCAAACGGCGTTTGAAATTGTCTCGGTGGATATCGCCGACATCGACGTCGGCGAAAACATCGGTGCTCGCGTGCGAGCCGATCAGGCCGAAGCCGATACTCGCGTGGCTCGCGCCCGCGCCGAAGGTCGCCGCGCCATGGCAGTGGCTGCCGAACAAGAACAGATCGCTCGCATCGAAGAATCGCGGGCGCTCCTCGTCGCCGCCGAAGCCGAAGTGCCGAAGGCCATGGCGGCTGCGTTCAACAGCGGTAAGCTCGGCATCATGGATTACTACAAGATGCGAAATCTGGTGGCCGACACCGACATGCGTCGCGGCATCGCCGGGGCCAGCGCCAGCACGCCGACCAAAACGAACTAGCGCGGGAGCTCAGCCATGCGTGATGAAGTCGAAGAGTTTCTCCGCCGCGCTGCCGCCCGCCGCGCCCAGGCCGAAGCCAAACGCCGCGAGCAACAGCAACCGGCCAAGCCCGCGCCGCCTCCGCAGCAGCCACAGCGTCAGCCGCTGGTGCAACGCCAACCGCTCGCGCAGCGAGCGCCGGTACAAGCCGAGCCGCTGGTCGAAATCATCGACGCCGAAGTCGCCGATACGAGCAGCAGCTTTAACTCTTCCGTTTCGCAGCACCTCCGCGGCACGACCGAGATCGCTCGCCACGCTTCCAGCCTCGGCGCCGAAGTCGACCAGGCCGACGACCGGCTCGAAGCCCGCCTGCACAAAACGTTCGATCATCAACTGGGCCAACTCAAAGACACAACGACCGCTGCCCCCGTGAAGCAGCCGATGCAAACGTCCGACGCCCTGCTAGCCTCGATGAACCTCACGCGGCTGCTGTCGAACGCCCAATCCATTCGAAACGCAATCATCCTCAGCGAAGTTCTGAACCGGCCCGAAAGCCGGTGGGAGTGAGGGCAGGGAACTAGGGACTGGGGGCTAGGGAAATGCAGTTTTCCTAAACCTCGTTCCAGTGTTCAGCCTTTTTCCCCAGCCCCCAGTTCCTAGCCCCCAGCCCCTATTTCAGAGATAAACATCATGGCTATTCAACGCATCGTTCCCGGACAAACTCGCCTCGGCTGGATCGGCACGGGCGTGATGGGTTCGAGCATGTGCTCACACCTCATTGCCCGCGGTTTTCAAATGACCGTCACGACTCGCTCGCGCAGCAAAGCCCAAGCCTTGCTCGACCGCGGCGCGGCCTGGGCTAGTTCGCCGCGCGAAGTGGCCAGCCGTAGCGATGTGGTGTTTGCCATCGTCGGCTTTCCCAAGGATGTGCGCGAAGTGTTCCTCGGTGCTGAAGGGGCCCTCGCTGGTTCGAAGCCCGGCAGCATTCTCGTCGACATGACCACCAGCGAGCCGTCGCTGGCAGTCGAGATCTACGACGCTGCGAAATCGCGCGGCGTGCATGCGGTCGATGCTCCTGTTTCTGGCGGCGACATCGGTGCCAAGGAAGCTCGCCTGTCGATCATGATCGGCGGCGATCGCGACGTGGTCGAAGCCCTCCATCCTTGCTGGGAAACGATGGGCAAAACCATCATCCACCAAGGCCAGGCCGGCGCGGGTCAGCACACGAAGTGCGTCAACCAAACGCTGATCGCGGCCAACATGGTGGGCGTGTGCGAAGCCTTGCTCTATGCCTACAAAGCCGGTCTCGATCTGAACACGGTGCTGCAATCGGTCGCGCCGGGCGCTGCCGGCAGCTGGTCGTTGTCGAACCTCGGCCCGCGGATCATCGCCAACAATTTCGACCCCGGCTTCTTCGTCGAGCATTTCATCAAGGACATGGGCATCATCCTCGACGAAGCCAACCGCATGGGCCTCAGCCTGCCCGGCCTGGCGCTCTCGCGGCAACTCTACATCGCCCTGAAGGCCCAAGGGCATGGCCGCGACGGCACGCATGCACTCATGCTCGCCCTCGGCTCGCTCAGCGGCGTCGATTGGCGTCGGCGGTAACAGACGGCCTGCAATCCGCTAAAATGCCCGTTCACTAAAAACGGGTAGGAGCGGCGGCGATGAAATTTACTGCAGATGTTCTCGAGCATTGTCGACGGCAGTTTCCGGCGCTGTCGCGGCGCATCGCCGATCAGCCTGCCGTTTATCTGGATGGGCCGGCCGGAACGCAGGTGCCGCAGCGCGTCATCGATGCGATCGGCAATTATCTGGCCCACACCAACGCCAATCACGGCGGGCTCTTTCCCACGGGTCGCGAGAGCGATCGGCTGCTCGACGAAGCCCATCGCGCTGCTGCCGATTTTCTCGGCACCGACGATCCCGATACGGTCGCCTTTGGCCAGAACATGACGTCGCTGACGTTCGCTTTTTCGCGCGCCCTCGCCAAGACCTGGCAACCGGGCGACGAAGTGATCGTGACGCGTGTCGACCACGATGCCAACGTCACCCCGTGGGTTCTCGCGGCGAAAGATGCTGGCGCGACGCTCAAGTTCATCGAGTTCAACCGCAGCGATTGCACGCTGGACCTCGAACAATTTCGGGCTGCCATCACCAGCAAAACCAAACTCGTTGCGGTTGGTTGCGCGAGCAATGCCACCGGCGGCGTGAATCCGGTGCGCGATATCGCTGGCTGGGCACATCAAGTCGGCGCGCTGGTGTTTCTCGATGCGGTTCACTACGCGCCGCATCGTTTGATCGACGTGCAAGCGCTCGGCTGCGATTTCCTAGCTTGCTCGGCCTACAAGTTTTTTGGGCCGCACACGGGCATGTTGTGGGGCAAACGCGAGTTGATGGAAAAGCTGACGGCGTACAAGGTGCGCCCGGCCACCGATTCACTCCCCGGCAAATGGATGACCGGCACGCAGAGTCACGAGAGCATCGCGGGCGTGCTGGCCTGTATTGATTACCTCGCCGATATCGGCCGCATGGTGGCCGGCAACGATTCGCTCGACCGCCGATCGGCGCTGCGCGAGGCGTATGCTGCGATCGACGAGTATGAAAAAATTCTGATTGACCGACTCTTGCACGGTCTGAGCCAAATCGACGAGATCAAAGTCTGGGGCATCACCGATCGAGCCCGGCTGAGCGAACGCGTCGCGACCGTTTCGCTGACGCACGATCGCTACACCTCGGCCCAACTCGCCGAGCGTTTGGGCGAGCAGGGTATTTTTGCCTGGCACGGCAACTATTATGCATTGCAGTTGAGCGAAGCCCTCGGCCACGAACCCAACGGCATGCTCCGCCTCGGGTTGGTGCACTACAACACGACGGCGGAAGTCGACCGAGTGCTCAGATCGCTGGAAGAGGTTTAGTTTCCCGGAGTCGAGTCGATGTTCACGAAACTTCGCTTCACGATTCGTGATATTCTGTGGGGAATGACGCTGCTCGCGGTTTTGCTCGGCTGGGCCGTCGATCGGAATTGGCGAGCGCGGATTAGTTCCAATGAAGACTTACGCGCCTGGCAATTTGCCTCGGTCGCTCATTTTCTAAAACAAAAGACGCCTTGGACGGCAACAACCTCAGCCAACGGCGATGTGGTTTTCACCAGTTCGGATCACGAAAAGACCGAAATCTCGCAGCAGGCGTTTGTCAGGCCAGAACACGTTCCGCAACCTCAGTACGTTGGCAAGCCAATTTATCCACATCCTTAAGGAATACCATGTTTCGCTCCTCTCTTCTGACGTTGTCGTTCCTCGCACTCGCCACCGCAAGTTTGGCCTTCGCTCAAGAAGCCAAAAAAGACGAAGCCAAGAAAGATGACGGCGAATGGATTCAACTCTTCAACGGCAAGAACCTCGACGGTTGGACTCCCAAAATTCGTTATCACGAACTGGGCGAGAATTGGAACGACACGTTCCGCGTCGAAGATGGCCTGTTGAAGGTCGGCTATGACAAGTACGACAAGTTCAACGAGACCTTTGGCCATTTGTTCTATAAGGAATCGTTTTCGTACTACGTCCTCCGCGTCGAATATCGCTTCGTCGGCAAGCAGTGCGAAGGCGGGCCGGGCTGGGCCATTCGCAACAGCGGTGCGATGATTCACGGCGAAAAGCCGGAGACGATGACCAAGGATCAGGACTTTCCGGCGTCGATCGAGGTGCAACTCCTCGGCGGCAACGGCAAGGACCCGCGGACCACGGCCAACCTATGCACGCCCGGTACGAACGTGGTGATGAAGGGTGAACTCATCACGCGGCACTGCACCAACTCAACGTCGAAGACCTACCACGGCGAAGATTGGGTGACGGTCGAAATCACCGTGCGCGGCAACCAGGTCATTCAGCACAAGATCGACGGCGCTTCGGTGCTCACCTACAACGAACCGCAACTCGACGAGCGCGACGCGCACGCCAAGGACTTGATTGCCAAAGCCGGCAACAAAATGCTGAGCGGCGGTACGATCAGCCTGCAATCGGAAAGTCATCCGGTTGAGTTCCGCAAAGTCGAACTAAAGAAACTGGCTGTGGAGTAGTTCTGTATTCTCGGTACTCATTTCGCTCCGCCGAGATGAACCGCCGTAAGCGTACTCGCGAAGCGGCGGTGCGTTAAAGCGGGATTATCAAAGAAGCAGACAAAGGCATGCGTTACTTGCTCCGCACCCTCCTGTTCGTGATGTTCCTCGTTGGGCCAGCGATAACAATGCCTGGTATCTTCGGTCTGCTCGCGGGGATAGTAGTCGCAGTGTGCCTGATCGCTGCCGTGCTAACGGCAGCGGACCTATGGATGCGGAGAGTTTTCTGAAGGCATGCTTATTCGTGACATTGGGAATTGCCGCCTTGGCAAACAGAGGATCCGAACCCGTGAGTTGACCGTCACCTTAATCGCCCGGTTATGCAAACCGGGCCGTTTCGTTAAAATCGATCGCGAACAGCGTCGTTCTAACGGGCAAACGGCGTGCTTTTTTCTCATAACGGAGTTTGCCAATGCCCAAAGAGTTCATTCAGGTCGTCACGACCACCGGCGACAAGGAATCGGCCGACAAGATCGCGACGAACATTCTCAATCGTCGCCACGGCGCGTGCGTGCAGATCAACGGGCCGATCGAGAGCAGCTATTGGTGGAACGGCCGGATCGAAACCGCCCGCGAATACACCTGCACCATCAAGACCCTGCGCGATAAGTTTTCGCAGGTCGAAAAAACAATCCTCGAATTTCATCCGTACGATCAGCCGGAAATTCTCGCCACGCCGGTCGTCGCGATCACCGCCGATTACGCGGCCTGGCTGATCGAGCAACTGGCGCCGCCGAAGAAGGTGGCGGCCAAGGAAGAGAAGTAGCGGTTTTTTGCCGCGTGAACCTGCTGGCGAATGCGAGTGTCTGCGAAAGTAGCTGAATTCGCCAGAATTCAGATGGTGACGTTCAACTGCCGGCCCTGAATTCTGGCGAATTCAGCTACAACTCGCGAATTCAGCAACACGTCTCTCCTCATGTCCTACTACGCTCAGCTCGAGGCGCAACTCGCCGCAGCGATGCAGCGCGATGCTCATCGCCTGCGCAATCAACTGCGCGCCATCCGCCAGGCCGAGCAAAGCGGCAAGCCCTTCGATCGCAATCTGGCGAAGTTGCAAGCCGAACTTGAGAAGTCGGTCGCCGACGCCGAACGGCGCAAAGCACTCGTTCCCAAAATCGAATACGACGAGGCCCTGCCGGTCGTCGGTCAGCGCGAAATCATCGCGAAAACCATTCGTGAAAACCAAGTCGTCGTCGTCTGCGGCGAAACAGGCTCTGGCAAAAGTACACAGCTGCCGAAGATTTGTTTAGAGATCGGCCGAGGTGTGCGCGGGCTCATCGGTCATACCCAGCCGCGGCGAATCGCGGCACGCTCGATCGCCGCGCGTGTGGCGGAAGAATTAGGTCCCGGCGGACAAAAACTCGTCGGCTACAAGATTCGCTTTGCCGATCAGACCTCGCCCGACACGCTGCTGAAAGTGATGACCGACGGCGTGCTCCTCGCCGAATCGCAAAGCGATCGCTACCTCGAGCAGTACGACACGCTGATCATCGACGAAGCCCACGAGCGCTCGCTCAACATCGACTTCCTCCTCGGCTATCTCCATCGCCTGCTGCAAAAACGATCCGATCTGCGACTGATCATCACCTCGGCCACGCTCGATGCTCAGCGCTTCGCCGAACACTTCGGCCATGCTGGCGAAAACGGCAAAGTCATTCCCGCGCCGATCATCGAAGTGAGCGGGCGAACTTATCCCGTCGAATTACTCTACCGGCCGTTGTCGCACGAAGACGACGACTTCGAACTCGATCCGGTGCAGGGCGTGCTGCGCGGGATCGATGAACTCGCGTCGCGCGGACCCGGCGATGTGCTCGTCTTCCTGCCAACCGAGCGCGACATTCTTGAGGTTTCGCATAAGTTAAGAGGTCGGCAGCTCGCCGGCGGCTCGGCCGAAGTGCTGCCGCTGTACGCTCGCCTCTCGACGGCGGAGCAGAACAAGGTCTTCCGCAATCACAGCGGCCGGCGAATTGTGCTCGCCACCAACGTTGCTGAGTCGTCGCTCACCGTGCCTGGCATTCGTTACGTCGTCGATACCGGCACGGCCCGCGTCAGTCGCTATTCGGCCCGCAGCAAACTGCAACGGCTCCCCATCGAATCGATCTCGCAAGCATCAGCCGACCAGCGCAAAGGCCGCTGCGGTCGTATCGGCCCCGGCGTGTGCATTCGTCTTTACAGCGAAGAAGATTTTCTCCGCCGCGAGCGCTACACACCGCCAGAAATTCAGCGCACGAATCTCGCGTCGGTCGTGCTGCAAACGCTGGCGCTCGATCTCGGTCTGATCGAAGATTTTCCCTTCATCGATCCGCCCCGCTCCGAATCCATTCGCGACGGCTACAAGACCCTCTTCGAACTCGGCGCGATCGATCATCAGCAGCAGCTGACCCCCGTCGGCAGACAGTTAGCAAAGCTCCCCGCCGATCCGCGGATCGGCCGCATCTTGCTGGCCGCCGATCGCGAAGGTTGCCTAGCCGATGTGTTGATCATCGCGGCTGCCCTCGAAACACAGGATCCGCGCGAGCGCCCCGCCGATCGCGCTGCTGCCGCCGATGAAGCTCATCGCAAGTTTCAGTCCGGCGACAGCGACTTCCTGACCTACATCAAGCTTTGGGATTTTTACAACAAGCTGAAAACAGAGCTGACTCGCGGCCAGCTGCGCAAAGCCTGTTCGCAGAACTTCCTCTCCGAGCTCCGCATTCGCGAATGGCATGACGTGCATCGGCAGTTGCTCGACATGGTCACGCAGTTCGGCTTGAAGGTTGGTCACCGTCGCTGGCTCACCGCGGCCGGCGAAGACTTGCCGAAAGATCAAAATGCCTACGATGCGATCCATCGCGCGCTGCTCACCGGCCTGCTCTCGAACGTCGCGCTGAAGGGCGAAACGGCGGAGTACACCGGCGCGGGAAACAACAAGCTCTTCCTCTGGCCCGGCAGCGGCGTGTTTCAAAATCGGCCGAAGTGGATCGTCGCCGCCGATCTTGTGGAAACGACGAAGAACTACGCCCGCACCATCGCTCGCATCGATCCCGGTTGGATCGAGCCCCTCGCGCAGCACCTGGTCAACTATCACTACACCAATCCCGCTTGGGAAAAGCGGGCCGGTTCGACGATGGCCAACGAGCGCGTCTCGCTCTTCGGCTTGACCATCATTCCGCGGCGACGAGTTCGCTACGGCCCGATCGATCCGCTCGCTTCGCGCGAGCTGATGATCCGCAGCGGCCTGGTCGAAGGGGAATTCGAAACCCGCGCGCCCTTCTTTCGGCACAATCAAGAGCTACGCGAAGAGCTCATTCACCTGGCCGCGAAAGCGCGTCGGCGCGATCTGCTCGTCGAAGATCAACTCGTCGATGATTTTTACAGCGGCCGAATTCCGCCCGATGCTTACGATCAGCCGCGACTCGAAAAATGGCTCCGCGCGAATGAAAAAGAGAAGCCGCGCGTGCTGCATATGGAAGCTGCCGATCTTTTAGGTCACGAACTCGAACCGCCGCCGCCGGAAGAGTATCCCGAGAAGCTCGAGCTCGATCGGCTGCAGTTGCCGCTCGAATATCACTACGAACCGGGGGCCGAAAACGACGGCTTGACGGTCGACGTACCCCGCGAAGCGATCTTCCAACTTTCGGCCGAGCGACTCAACTGGCTGATCCCCGGCATGCTCGTGGAAAAAGTCGAGCACCTCATCAAGTCGCTCCCCAAGCAGCAGCGGCGCAACTTGATCCCCGCGCCGGACGTTGCCAAACGCGTCGCCAAGCAACTGCACTTCGCCAAGTCGTCGTTCATGCTCGAAGTGGCCCGCAGCTTGTCGAAGGAAGCCGGCGAACCGATCGGACCGGAGCAGTTCGATCTGTCGCGGCTGCCGACGCACTTGGTGATCAACGTGCGCGTCCGCGACGAGCACGGCAAAGTCCTCGCCGAAGGACGCGATTTGGAAGTGCTGCGCGAAAAAGTCGGCGCAACGAAATCAGTTGCCGCCGCGCAAGCCGCCGAAAAAAGCCCCTGGCATCGGGATGGCGTGAAGGCTTGGGAATGGGATGTGTTGCCGGAATCGGTCGATCTCACCCGCGGCGGTTTGTCGTTCACGCGTTTCCCCGCCGTTGTCGACATGCAGGAAACCGTCACACTGCGGCTGTGCGAGACGCAGCCCGAAGCCGAGCAACTGACCTGGGGCGGCATTCGGCGGTTGGTGGTGATCGATAAGCCACGGCGGTATCGCGAGCAGATCGAACACTTGCCGAAGCTTGCACAGATTCAAGTCCTCGCCGCGCCTCTCTGCAAGGAACGCACGCTCATTCAGCAATTGGTAGATTTGCTCGCGCAGCGCTCGATTGATCTGGCCCGCACTTCACCGCGGGCGATTGGTCCTAAGGGCGCTCTCCCGCGCACGAAGGACGATTTTCTCAAGCTCCAAAAACTCTCCGCCGATCAACTGCTCCCCGCCGTGCAGGAAGTAACGCGGTTCGCGCTGCCGCTGTTCGAAGCCTATCACCAGGCTCGCCTCGCGCTCGAACAGCCGCGGCCCGAAATGTGGCAGCCGATTGTGGAGGACCTGCGGCAGCAGTTCGCCGAACTTCTCACGCCCCACTTTCTCGCCAACACCCCTTGGGAATGGCTACAACATTTCCCGCGCTACCTTAAAGGCATCGCGCTCCGCCTGCAAAAGGTCATCAGCACCGGCCTGCCGCGCGATCGCCAAGCCATGGCGCAAGTCACGCCCCGCATCGAAGCCTGGCACACCCGCCGCGAAGTTCATCGCAAGCATCACGTGCTCGATCCGCAACTCGAAATCTTCCGTTGGCAACTCGAAGAATTCCGCATCAGCTTGTTTGCCCAAGAACTCGGCACAAGCCAGGCGGTGAGCGGACCGCGGCTGGATAAGCAGTGGGAGAAGGTGAGATTGACTTAGAGATTGCGACCGAACGCGTATCTAGTCGATCGCTGGATAGTGTTTCATTAGCCTCCGGCTTCAGCCGGAGGTGTTCGCGTAAAAACGCTCCCGGCTTTAGCCATCGAAATGCAAGCGGCTAAAGCCGAGCCCGCTTGGGCCGAAGTACCACCGGCTGAAGCCGGTGGCTAAGGGGTCACAATATCAGTTGCGACTTGCGAGGATTTGTCGCGCACGATTTTGGAGAATAGCGACGAACTTATTAGCACGCACGTACCCTGTGTACTCGGCTCGTTCTGCCTCAGTCAAATCGCCGTCGGTGCACTTGGTAGCGAGTTTCTCAATGCGATCTGCTAGCGCCAGATCTACGCGAAAGGCCGCCACCTGTTCAGCAAATTCGGGAAAGAGCAAGTCAAACAGCGGCTGAACGGCCCGCTCAAACGCCTTTGATTCGTTGGGAGTTTGCATTTGATTAACATAACAAAATCACCCTGCAATCTCCAAACTTTTGGACATCATGACCGACGCCGAACTCCTCCGTCGCTTCGAAACCCAAGCCATCGCGCGCAGTCAGTGGACGCATCGGCTGCATGTGCGGATGGCGTATTTGTATTTGCGGCAACATTCGTTCGACGAAGCGCTCGCGAAAATACGCAGCGGCATTCAACGGCTCAACGTGGCCAATCAAGTACCCGAGGAACCGCAGGCCGGTTACAACGAAACGCTGACGGTGGCTTGGGCGCGGATCATTCACACCACGATCGTCGAGCAAGGGCCGGAGCAAACTTCCGACGAGTTTGTCGATCGGCAGCCGCAGCTCTTATCGAGGACCTTGCTGCGGTTGTTTTATTCGCGTGCGATTTGGAATGAGCAGGATTGCAAGACGAAGTTTGTCGAGCCGGATCTAGCTCCCTTGCCAATGCCACGAACAGGATCGCGTAGCACGAACCCCTAGGTTCGTGCGAGCGAGTGAAGCTCCGTTTGTCGATCGACGCGAACGAACCTAGGGGTTCGTTCTACGTCGCTCTGGGGAATCGTCCGGCACGGCGAAGGGAAAGAAAAACATCGGCTGCGGCCGGCGCGTTGGTTTGAGCGGTTTCGTCAGGCGCTCGGGCCGAGCGAGTTGCCATTCGTAGAATTCTTCGCCGCGCACGCAATTGGTGATTTCGACGCTGCCGAGGATCAAGCCGATCGGCAGTTCTTCCCGGCTCAATTCGGCATCGGTAAATGCGCACGCGGGTCCCGGGATTTGACTCGCGTAAAGATAGACGCGCTCGCGCACGCGGGTGGCTCGGCTGCGGTATTCTATCGTCTTGCGGCCGGCGAGGATCAGCTCGATGTACGGCTGCCGAACGCTGAGGGCGCGCGTGATCGATGGTGGTGAAGCGCGACGTGACACGGCTGAAATGGGCAGGAGGATGATGTGACGACGACAGCCGCCGTCTGGTATCAACCGGATGGCTATGATACCAGCGGCCAACGCCTGGTGGGTCGGCAGGCCGCGGGCGAACAGTTTCTCAAAGCGTGGGTGCGGCATTCAGGGGCGGCGCTGTTGCCGTGCTGTTCGCCGACGAAAAAAGAATACGAAGACTTCGTCAGTCGCACGCGAGCCTGGTTGCCACCGGGCAAGACCGCGCAGTGGGTTCCTGCCCGCTGGCTCGAAGGGCTCGGCAAGGTCGGCACGCTCTATCGGCCTGATCCGGCGCTCGGCGATTATGCCTGGCAGCGTCGCAGCTACGATCAGCGGGCTTACAGTTTGTGCGGCATTACGCACACCATCTGCAGTCGGGCCGTGATGGAGTTTTTTGGCGAGCTCGTCACCGCGCCGCTGCAAAGTTGGGACGCGCTCATCTGCACCAGCGATGCCGTGAAAGACACGCTCGACCAGGTGCTGCAGCATTGGTGTGAATATCAGCGCGAACGCAACGGCGGCGGTAATCCGCGCTGTCACGCGCAACTGCCGATCATTCCGCTGGGCGTTGATTGCGAAGCCTTTGCGCCGAGCGCGAAGAGTGCGCAACTGCGCGCTGGCTTTCGGAAGTCGCTCGAAATGAAGGACGACGACGTTGCGGTGCTCTACGTCGGCCGGCTGAATTTTTATGCAAAGGCGCATCCACTCGCTTCGTTTCAAGCCTTGAGTCGGGCCGCGAAAGCAACCAAGAAAAAGCTGTATTTGATTCAGGTTGGCTGGTTTGAAAACGAGCGTGAGGAAAAATCATTTCGGGCCGCGACCAAGCAATTTTGTCCCGGTGTCGATGCGGTGTTTCTCGACGGCCGACTGCCGGAGGTGCGGCAGCAGGCCTGGGCCGCAGCCGATCTCTTCATGTCGCTGTCGGACAACATTCAAGAGACCTTCGGTCTCACGCCCCTCGAAGCCATGGCGAGCAGTCTGCCGGTGATCTGTTCCGATTGGAATGGCTATCGCGCAACGGTGCGTCATGAGATCGATGGCTTTCGCATTCCCACGGTCATGCCCCCCGCGGGCGTCGGCGAGGACCTGGCCCGCGATCACTGGTCCGAATTGCTGCAGTACAACTCGTTCATTGCCCGTACCGCGATGACGACGGCCGTCGATGTCGATCAAACGACGCGCACGCTGTTGCAACTGATCGAGAATCCCGCCCTCCGCAAGCAGATGGGCGCGTCGGGCCTGGCTCGCGCCCGCGCCGAGTTCGACTGGCGACACATCATCGCGCGCTACGAAGCTCTGTGGCGCGAACTGGGCGAACGGCGACAAAAGGAAACCGAAATCGCGCCGCTGAAAAAGGGCTCGCCGGCTCATCCGCTGTCGATCGATCCCTTTCGTCTCTTTGGCCATTACTCGACGACCACGCTGTCACCGGCAACGCGTTTGCAAATCGGCCCCGAAGCCAGCGAAACGTCGCTCGCCGCCCTCAACGCCGACTGGATGACCTCTTTCGGCGCCGATGCCCGCCTGCCAGTCGAAGAATGGCAGGCGTTACTCACTCAACTTCGCGCGAAGGGCGAAGCCACCATCGGCGACTTGCTGAAGGCTTACGCCGGCCGCGAGATCCCGCTGTGGCGGACGATTGGCTATCTGCTGAAGATCGATGCCTTGCGGGTGAAGGTGTAAACAAGCGATGTGTGTGCGCGAAACTCTGACCTAAGTTGTCACCACTTGCACATTTAATTGACGACTGATCTTTCTCACTTAGGTTGATATTCGTGAAAATGACAGTTGTCGCTGCGCTACCGGTGCGCGCTGAGAGCGCCGACTGATATCGAGTGAAACGCTGCGGTGGGAGCGATCGGTTTGCGTGGAAGGGTCGTCGCTGATTGTTCCGTTTGCTGGTAATAAAGTGTGATATTTGAGCCCCGATATTGCGGCCAGTTTTTGTTCTTAAGTCTGGTCCGGCAACGACTTGTGGCTGAAATGATTTTTTGCATCACCTGTTATATTCTGGGAGTATGAAAGGGGGGGCAAGCTATTCCAAAATAGTTGGCCCACTGCACGGCTTGCCAGGAGCCTCGCCTGTCTCGCCCTCGTGAAATCAGCGCCAGGATGAAGGGCGACATCGTTCCTTTGGAAAGGACCTAAGTTGTCGGCGCGAGTTGTCTAATGATCGGCAGATGGATGTTTCCATGGGCCTGATCAGGAGGACGGACGATGAGAACTAAGGAAGGTGCGACTTGCGAACGAGCGATTCACCAGCGAGTGAACTGCGACGAGGGGAATTTCGAGACTCCCAGTTGGCCGTTTGGTTTTGACTATAATCGGGCCACCTTAGGAAAACCTATGCAATGGTCCGTTGACGAATGGTTGGAACAACTCACCGCGAGTGGGTTGCGCACGCGCGAAGGCTGGGAAGAATTGCTGGCCACGATTGAGCCGGCCGTGCGCGCGAATGCGGATGCACTTGCGCGCGAATTGGTGCGACTCGAAGCACTGACACCCTATCAGCTGCAGGAACTGCGGGCGGGGCGTGGTGGTCGGCTGCGGCTGGGAAATTATTTGCTGCTGGATGAACTGGGCCAGGGGGGAATGGGGACGGTTTACAAAGCCCAGCATCGCCGCATGGAAAGGTTGGTGGCGCTGAAGATTGTATCGCCGGCGGCGTTCGACACGCCGGGCGCATCGCCAGGAGTAGCCGGAGTCGCTGAGCGGTTTCAACGCGAAGTGAAGGCGGCGGCGCGGTTGTCGCATCCGAATATCGTCACGGCATACGATGCCGATGAAGCCGATGGTCAACATTTTTTGGTGATGGAGTACATCGCCGGCGACAACCTCGCCCACGTGGTGCGGCAGCGCGGGCCGTTGTCGGTGCCGCAGGCGCTGCACGTGATTGGGCAGGTCGCGCGGGGCTTGGAATATGCTCACGATCAGGGTGTGATTCATCGCGACATCAAGCCGGCGAATCTGCTGGTCGATGACCGCGGCGTGGTGAAGATTCTCGACATGGGCCTGGCTCGGTTGGAGTCTTTGGGTGCTGAGCAGGCATCGCTCACGGGCACGGGACAGATCATGGGGACGGCGGATTACATGTCCCCCGAGCAGGCGCTGAACACGCGCAAAGCCGATCATCGGACCGACATTTATTCCCTGGGCATCACGCTCTGGTATCTGCTCACTGGCACGACGGCGTATGGCGGCGAAACCGTGATGGAGCGGATCATGGCGCATCAAACGGCGCCGCTTCCTTCGCTTCGGTCGCTACGGCCAGAGGTGCCTGCTGAACTCGAACAAGTATTTCAGCGGATGATTGCCAAGAATCCCGCCGATCGGTTTGCCTCGATGACCGATGTGGTGGCTGCGCTGGAACGCTGCGGCAGCGACCTGGCACCGGCTGCGGACTTGCTCTTGCCGGGCGATGATACGCGGCTGATCACGACTGGCACCTCGGCGGGAACGCTGATGACCTCGACCCGGGTCACGCCGGCGCCGGCGGTGTCGATCACGAAGACGGCCATCGTTGCCGATGTGCAGCCAACGATTGCGTTGATGACTCAGCCGGCAACCCCGACACCGGTGTCAGCAGGATCAAGCTTCGCGCTCGTACGCTGGATCGCCATCGCGCTCGGCTTGGCAGTGTTGTTGCCGGTTGGTTACTTCGCCTGGACTGCCAATCGTGAGCCCGAGAAAGTTCCGCAGCGAGAAACGGAACCGACTCCGGCGGTCGTAGTGCCCGTCGTTACACTTGAGGATCGGTTGTTTTCCCCGGAGTATGAATGGACCGAGCCGGTGAACCTGGGACCAGCGATCAACACGGCTGCGCGTGAGACTTGTCCTCGTTTTACTGATGACGAGTTGACATTGATCTTTGAGCGCGGGGGCCGATTGGTGCAATCGCGCCGCGCGAACCTCGACACGCCTTATGACGAGCCGCAAGAGTTGATCGGAGGAGTGAACGAGCTGCCGGAAATGCGAGCTGGTTTTGGGCTCTCGGGTGATGGCTTGGTGCTGGCGGTATGTGCTCGTCAGGAGGGAAACTACGACCTTTTCTTAGCGACCCGCGCCGCAGTCACCGAGCCGTTCGGTCCGCCGCGTAAATTGCCCGCGCCTGTGAACACGCCGGACTGGGAGATTGTGGCGATGCTATCTGGCGATGGTCTCACGCTGTTTGCCTCTTCGAACCGTGGCAATCGCAAAGGGCAAGCGCAGGTGCATCAGTTCACGCGTGCCTCGCGGGAAGATGAATTTCAGGGAGGCGAAAAGCTGAACGACAATGTGAACGATGGCGGGATGACGGTCGCGGAATGGCTCAGCCCCGATAGTTTGGTGCTGGCCTCGACGCAGATGATTCAAACGCCATTTCCGACGCGATTGCATCGGCGCGAGTCGGTCGACAAGGAATTTGGACCGGCTATTTCATTTGGCGGGCCGTTCGAAAAAGTGCAGCCCTCGTCGCCGTGGATTTCACCAACCGGCGAGCGACTCTACTTTCACGCGCGTAACCTGCCTGAGAGTCGCGGCGATCTCGATCTGTGGATGTCGCGTCGGGTGTTAAAATCGAGCGAGGCGAACACGAACTCGGCGACGAACAACAGCGCTCCTTGAGCGTTGGCTATTCGATATTGAAATCAAAGCGGTTCGCGCCGCTGGCTTTGACTTCGACCGTTTGCTCGCTGGCCGTGTTGTACTTGGGCGGGACGCGATTCTTGGCCGGCGGGGCGGTCTTGCCCGCAGCAAGCTCATCGGGCGTGATGGGAAACTCTTCCATGGCGTTGATCTGCACGCGATAGCTGCCGGGCATCAAGCCTTGCGCGGCAGGGATTGAGTAGCTGCCATTGGTCACGAGCGCGCCGGCGGCTTTTACTTTGGCGTCGGGGAGTTCCAGAAAGTCGATCGTGGCTTTGTCGAGGGACTTGCCGTTCAACGTAATCGAGCCGCTGACGGCGCGCCGGCCGCCATTGTTATCACAGCCTGCGAGAAGGAAGAACGACAGGATCAGGCAGACGATGGAGAAGCGATTCATGAATGGTGCAGGTCGAGGAGTAGTGCAAAAGCTGGTGAACCACCGCCGCAGGGGCGGTGGCGGTGGAGGGCGATTAGTAATCGCCGATAACTTCGTTGCCGTAGCTGGTGCCGAGGTCGTGCCAGGTGGTGGCGTTGATGTTGTTGGTGATGAAGCGGACGCTGCCATCGCAGAGCGCAGCGTTCACACCGGCGGGATGGCGGCTGCGAGCACCGAAGACATAACCATTGGTGCGGAAGGCGCACGGCGGGTTCGGCCTGACTGCATCGCACCAATCCGAGCCGCTCCACGAGAGATCGGGGCTGGTGTCATTGGGCTTGAGCATTACGGAGAAGCCGCTACCCGGACCCCACCAAGTGTTGCCGCGCAGATCGTTTCGCTGACCGATCACCAATTCCGAAACCATCAGCGTGGAGCTCAACCCATCGGTGATCAGAGCCAGGCGTGGCGGCTTGCCCGAGACGAAGGGAGCGCCTTTGAAGGTGTAAGTGCCGTAGGTCGCCGTCGTCCAGTTGGCGGATTCGTCGACCGAGGTGTTGCCGAAATTGACGATGTAGTTGTGATAGGAAACATTGCTCGTGCCGCCCGGCCAACCCTTCTTATTCTTGATATCGCTCGGGCAGAGATAGAACTTGATCTCCTTGCCCGATGCCCCCGCGATGTTGTCGGCATGGTAGTAGTTGCGGCCGTTGGCCACGCCGTAGTCGTAATAAATAGCCGCGAGGTTCGAGGCTTCGGTGTACGGCATGACGGGAACCATCCACGAGCCTTGCCCCCAATAAGGAGATACACCCGGATTGGCGGGAGGCAGACCGCCGAGCGCGTCGACGTGGTTGTGCATCGAGATGGCGATCTGCTTGAGATGATTCAAGCACTGCGTTCGCCGCGCTGCTTCGCGCGCCGCTTGCACGGCAGGAAGCAAGAGCGCGACCAATACGCCAATGATCGCAATGACAACGAGAAGCTCGACCAACGTGAAGGCAGCAACATGCCGGACGCGCATGCGCAAGCCAGGAGAGAGGCGCCGCATAGGAATCTCGAGAAAAGGGGAGAGAGCTTGAGAGCCGAAAACCGAAGCAGCGGAAATGGCAGCAATTTCCGCTGGCAGTATAACATGAACGACGAGCGAAACCGTAGTTCAATTACTTTTGAGAAAGCAATTTTTTAGGGAGCTTCGGGTGGCGGTTTTCGCTTGCCCTCGAGCGGGTATGTGAAGACGGTGTCGCACTCGGAACACTGAGCGGTTCCGTGCGTTCCGGTGGATAGAACGTCGTCCAACTCGCGGGCGTCGGCGCCACACAAGGGACAAGGCGGGGGGCGGGTCATTCCGCGGCTTCTAGGCGTGCGCGTGGCAGGCGCTAAGGTGGGCGAGTCATTCGGCCCTTGGATTCTAATAGCGGGCAGCGAAATCTGCAGCAAAAATTACCGACGGGTTGAAATCTTAACAGTCTCGCGGAGGCGACTGATCTACTTCTTCTTCAGATCAGCCGGCGGCGCGTCTTTCAGGGCGGTGGCAGAATACTCGCGTGCGCGGCGGTCCCACTCGGCGGCGAGCTCTTTGACTTTGTCGGGATGTTCCGCGGCGAGGTTGTGGGTTTCACCTCGATCTTTCGACAGATCGTACAGCGACCACTCGTTTCCCTTGGCGGCAACGAGTTTCCAGATTCCTTGCCGGATCGCGCGGTTGTCTTCGTGCAGAAACCAGAGAGCATCGCGGTTCAGGTGGGTGTCTTTGGCGAACGAAGGAACCAAGCTGCGGCCAGGAGACGCCGGATGATCTGCCGTGATTTTGGTGGCTGCCGTATCTGAAGTTGAGACGCTCAGAATCGTCTGTGATAGATCGATGACATGGCCGGGAGTGTGGCGGAACTCGCCTTTCGCGGCGATGCCTTGGGGCCAATGAACGATGAGGGGCGTCGAGATGCCTCCCTCGTGAACCCAAGTTTTGTGGCGGCGGAAAGGAGTGTTGGCACAGCTCGACCAACCTGGGCCGAGGCAGGGATAGGTTGCTGCCGAACCGAGGGGCGCGGAAGGATCGTGCCCATCGCCGCGGACCATGATCTCGGCACTCGCGCCGTTGTCGGAGTGGAAAAAGATGAGCGTGTTTTCGAACGCGTTCATCGCTTTGAGTTGGGCCAGGACTTTGCCGATCTCCTGATCCATGCGGTCGACCATCGCAGCATGAATGGCCATCTTCTGCGCTTGAAAAGCTTGTTGCTCGGGTGTGAGTTCCGACCAAGGCAACGGCCGATTCACTTCGCCGGGCCCAAGTTTCTCCATCGCGGCTGGAAAGGGATAAGGCGGGCCGACGTCGCGTTCCATCGGCGGCAGCTCCGCCGCGGGAAAGCCCAACTCCTGTTGTTTGGCAAATCGCCGCTGCTGAATTTCATTCCAGCCGGCCGTGTATTTCCCTTCGTACTTCTTGATGTCCTCTGGCAGCGCATGCAGCGGGAAGTGGGGCGCCGTGAAGCAGAGATAATGAAAGAAGGGCCGATCGGCAAATTTCTCGGCATGTTCCTGCAAGCAGCGAACGGCGTGATCGGCGACGCCGATGGTCGAGTAATAGCCTTCGCTCTGCGGCACCGGTTTTTCGTCGTCGGTCACGCTCCCCGTTTTGAAGTAGTTGCTCTGGCTGATGCCGCCGAGGTCGTAGGAGTGATCAAAGCCCTGGGCCAGCGGCCTGCCATCGATGTGCCACTTGCCGCTGTGATAGTTGCGATAGTTCTGCTCGCGCAGTTGTTGCGAAAACAGTCGCGCCCACTCCGGCCTTGTTCCCTGGCTGCCGCTCTTTACGCCGGCGACGGTATCGCGGCGGACCTGCTGCGGATAATAACCGGTCATGACCGCCGCGCGGGTCGGCCAGCAGCGAGCCGTGTTGTAAAAGTTGGTATACCGCAACCCACCTTTCGCCAGCCCATCTAAATTGGGCGTGGCAATCTCCGAGCCATAACAGCCGAGATCGGAATAACCCAAGTCATCGGCGAGTATAAGCACTATATTAGGCGCACGACCGGCCGTCGGTTGCTGTTCGCAATTGGCCGTTCGAACTGACACCGAAAGGCAACAGGTGGCAAGGATCAGTGCAACGAATGAGTGTTGTAGACGGCCAAAGTATTCGGCAGGCGAACACGGCATCATTCGGTGAAAGAGCATGAACCACCAAGCTGCTGAAAGATAAGCTGCGAAACGAGCGCCAGTATCTGTCGAGTGAATTGGCTGGTCAACAGACTGGGAAAGCCAGCAACATGAGCGCCGGGGTCGATCTCGTGCGCGATGCTTTCCGCCCTGCGCTGCAGGATTGGTTCTCAATGCGGAAGCCGATGGCCGCATTACCGACCTTGCGCCGACGTCTTAAGACGCGGCGTCTCACTTTCAGAAAAGATAGGTTCGTACTGCACCGCCTACGGGTACAAGGCTGCGACGGCAGCGATGTCTCCAGCGCTCAAGCCGGTGCGTTGCCCAATCGGTTCACCATGGGGAGTTCTGATTGTTGGCAACGCGGGATTCTTGGCAAAGGCGTTCCATGGATAATGCATGATCGAGCCGTAGTCGTAGGCACCGATGTCATCGCCATCGGTAACGTGCTGCAGAAAATTGTGAGCCATGTTGGTTTGCACGTTGGCAAAATCGATGGTCACAAATTGATCGCGATCTTTGCGGCTTTGTTCGTGCCAGAGCCCGACAACATGCCCCATTTCGTGAATGGCGTTGCCTGTCGTGCAATTTGGGCCGAGCGTGACAAATTGCTGCCCACCCTGGCGACCAACGGCAGCTGAGCAGCCGCCACCAGGGCGGAAGGTGACGAAGTCGGCTTGATTGGTCCTCGCCACAAACCGAATTTGAGTTTTGTTGTGCCACTCGTCAATCGCATCCGTCACGCGTTGCTGGTTGGGAAGCGCCGGATCAATGGTGTAGGGAATCTGCCGATGCGGCCAGCGGAACCGCGTGCCGGTTATTGCCAGGCCTTCAAGCCCTGACTCAGGGTCGCCGGCAATCTCGGTCAATGACCCTAGATCGATATCGCCTTCGAAGATTGCACGGTTCTCGAGTACCGAGAATTTGACGAGACGATTTTGAAACGTCTCGCCATGAATATATCCCTCGGCAACTTCAAGTTCACTCAGCGAGTCAGCAGTCTCGACATAAGCCCGCGGCGCCGCGGGAGCGTCTTGCGATTCCAAACCCGATCCGGCGACGACGCCTTCATTAACCGCGTCACCGGCCTCCAAGCCATGCTGGTCGTATTTTTTGAACCAGGTGAGTTTGAACAGGCCGCCCAGCATCGCTTCGATTTCGGCGATGGGTTTGGTGAATGGTTGCCACTCCTCGGGAACGATAAACTCGAGCCCGCTTTCGGAGAGATCCTGCTCCAACACAAAGCCAAAAGCCTGCGGACCAGTCGGGCCCTTGGCGACAATGATCTTCCAATAGGAGCTCGGAATTTGAATTCGCACCTCGCCGTAGTCATCAACAACGCGAAACACCTGATCATCCGCACGCAGCACAGGCCCGGCAAAAATGCACAGCAGTTCCGAGCCGGCCTGCTTTGCAACCATGTTTTCTAAATCGCCCCAATTGTCGTCCCCTTTGTTGCTGCGATTGAAAATCGCCGTTTGCGGCGAGCAATTGGTCGTATGAAAAGTGTCTCCATTGGCCTTGCGAATGTCGGGCAGCGTTTTGCCCCAGCACACATCTTCGCGGCGGATCAGATGCCCCTTGTCCCAGGCCTGGTTGTCGTCGGTGAAGAAGATGTCGGGCAACTGTTGATCCTCGGGAATGCGCGGATCGGTCACCCACTTTTCCGAGGTTCCTTCCGGCAAACCAGTCAGTTCGTTGCGAGTCGGTTTTTTACCGTCGATCAATCGCGACGACTTCCGCCAATCGACGTTGGCCGCGGTGAACATGGCCAGGCGGCGCTTCTTATGCATCACCACCGAAAACTTGTGATATTTCAACTCAACCGAATCATCGTCGAGCTTCGCTGCCATCCGTTTGCCGGCAGCGGTGAGCGTGGGGAGCGGCACCACTTCGTCATCGTTCAGTCCGAGAAAATCGGGCTGATATCCCTTCCGTTGATTCAACCGCCCCGCGATGATCGGCTCCTGCAGCCCCTCCAATCCGGTAGTTACTGCATCGGCCTGGATCGATTCGACCTGGGTGCTCTTGGGTGCGAGTGTTTCGACCGTCACCGTAATTTTGAGCGGACCGGACACAATGGTAGAAGTGATCGGCGCAATAGTTGGTGCCGACGCTGTAGGCGGTGTTGGCGCGTTGGCTTCAACTTTGACAGGCGGTGTGGTCGCAGGCGGATCTCCCGCGGGACTTAACGCAGGAGATTCAGGATCGGCCAATCGCCAGGCAGCGAGCCATTCGTCCGTCGCTGCAACGTTGGCCACAAAGTTTACCCCCGCAGCAACGACCCGGCTGTCGCGCGCGAGTTCATACGTCGGCACGCAGTAATTGGCCTTTAGATAAATCCCAGCAAAGTGCAGGCCGACGATTTCCCCGGTCATCACGTCGAGCACGGCCGATCCGGAATTACCGCCGAGCGTAGAACTATCGTGCGTCATTGCATTGACGGAGTTGCCAAAGCTATTGATGATCGCCCGCGCGCGAATCCTACCGGGATGCAGACGTTTGACATTAAAGACGCCGCCGAAGATCTGGTTCTGCAATTGAAAATCATTGCGAGCATCCTGAGCCGGATAGCCGATTACCGCGATCTCGCGGCCATCGAGTTCTTCTGGTGTGCGAATCGACAGCCGCAACTTGCCATGACCTGCAGGGAGACCGTCCACCCGCAGCAGCGCCATGTCCCAAAAAGGGTGGATCATCACGACTTCGCGCACCCGCAAGTTGACGGATGCCGCCGATTGAAATTCGCGTTTGAAGTCGACGGCAGCGGACTGTCCCGCCTTGAACGCGAGATTACGAAGGCCCAAGCCAACGGCAAATAGCTCACCCACGTGGCGGTTGGTCATCAACAAGTTGTCGCCGACCACGAATCCCGTGCCGCCGAACGGAAGCATCGGATTGTCTGGCAACTCGATTCGCCCAACCGAAGGAATCGCGGCTTCAATGTTTTTGCGAATCGCCTGCTGATCGAAATGTGTCCAGGGGGTCGGAATCGGGCCGTAGCTGTCGCCGGTGACAAAGACCACGGGGCGTTCGCGTGGCAGGATGATCGCTTCCAACCCAAAGAGTTCCGAGCTCGAAAGGTCTTCATCTTGGGCCACCTTTTGCACCGATCGCAGCGACTCATCCAGCAATTGGTCGTTCGCCACATTGATCGACTCCAAACCTTCCGTAAAACCGAACGACGGCTCGCGAATGAGCGACTCGACGTTCCCACCGGTGATCTGTTGCAGCATTTCTTTTAACCGGCGTGCTTTTTCATCGTTGTTCATTGAATGCGATCCTTATGTAGAGATAGTTGAATCGTGCTTTTAAAACGGCGGTGTTAGTCAATCGTCTCGATCAGCCCCGGCAGATTTTTGTCGCGCAGATCCTTCAATATCTGGCGCATGGGAATGCCATGGTTATTGATGTTTTCTTCGCCATGATGATGCAGGGCGGCGAGATCCCAGTTCTCTAAGAACACTGGCGAACCTGAGGATCCGCCGGCGGTATTGGCAGAATAGGCGACGCGGCCCATGAAGCTGTCCACATCGAAGACCACACCAAAGGCGAGGGAAAGTGGATTGCCCAGTGGATGCCCCAAGACGCTGACGGGCTCACGGAGTTTGTCGAACTGATAATTCCTGACTTTGAAGTAGCCGCGGTCTTTGTCGGGTGTGCGATCCAATTGGAGGATCACATAATCGAATTCTTTGGGACCGCTCCGAGCCAGTTCCTTGACGAACTTGTACTTCGGCAAATCCTCTCGATTGGTTCCCTCGACAAAATCGAAGACCACGTCGAACTCGGTGTGAGTTCCCTGCTCGGCGATCACGTGCGAGTTGGTGATGATTCGATCGGGACCAATCAAGAATCCGGTGCCGAGCATCTTTCCGGCAATGGAACAGACCTTCGTGCGGCTGCTGGCCATCCGCTTCACGAAGTTCTCCACATCTTGCCCCACTTTCAAATGGGGAGCCCTGACCACCACCGCCTGCAAGCCACCATTACTGTCAAACTCGGCATAGGCAGCCCGAACTTCTGCAGCCTTCGGGTTTTCGTAGTCCTTGTTCAACAGTGAAACGACCTTCGATTCGATCACCTGTTGCGAACTCTTGATCTCCTGATCCAGCTTTTGAGCGAGCGCTTTTAATTTGGGATTACCTGGTCTTTCCCGCAGCGCTTCGACAAATAGTTTGTCGACGATTCCAACGTGATCGCAGTGCCCGATCAGTTCAAAAACTCTTTTCTTGAGGGGCCCTGGCCCAACTACATTGTCCAAATTGATGTCGAGCTTGAATCTCACAAGCATCGTCAATTCATCTGCGTCGAATGCACTCAGCAAAGCTTCCGTGAACTCTTGATAGTTCTTACTTAAATCCACTGCGTTACCTCCTAGTGTTTGAATGCCGGCAGGTTCCAGATGCGGCGAGAATTCAAATTCACGAAGCCAATCAATGCAGCAGATCTTCGGTTGCGTGCGGATTGCCGACGACGGCAGTGTCGATCGTAAAGACTTCCAGCTTGACCTTTTGTTCTCGTTGGCTGTTGATCACAAAGAACCGTTTGTCTTGGTGTTTTTCTTTGCAATCCCGCATCGCGGAGACAATGAGGCTGATATTGGCCGGATCATCGTCCGACATGCCGAAACGATGCGGCAATTCGGGACCGTAGTCCCGCACAGCCCGGTCGACTGATTCGATAATGGCAAGTCGCTTGAGCGCTGGTATGGTCAGCGCCGGCATGGTCAGTGCCTCAGTGTTGGGAGCCGTGTTTTCGCTCAACTGCTTGCGAGTGGCTTCGTTGGTCACTGGGTAAATCGAATGGTATACCGGCTCTGCTGGCAGCAACTTGCTGTTCACGAGCGCGCGAATTCCGGCCTGGATGGTCGCCGCACTGTGACCCCGCGCGGTGATAATCGAAACGGGTCGTTGCTTCTGGCAGGCATAAACAAGCAGATCCCAGGACGGCGCTTTCCATTTGTCCTCGCTTTGCTGCACCGCCGCGAGCACATCTTTCACGAATGGTTGCTCATCCGGTGCGGCATCCGCATCGCGAAAGTTACGAAAGGTGCCCTCGAATTCTGCATAGTCACCCCACTTGCCTGGCTTCCCCAACTGAGGATGGACTGCGGCATAGTCTTCGGTCGACAGCTCGACTTCTTCGCCCGTAATCGTGTTGATGACGACAATTTTCGTTTTGAGGTACATAATGTTGTCATCGAAATCGAACAGGTAAAAGCTGACCGGAGACTTAGTCGTCGTCATGTGAACGCTCCTGCGAAGAGATTGCCCTCGGGGACCAAATAGCCCCGATCCGACAAAATCATCTTTCTCGGTGATGCCGGGCGGGCAAAAGTAATAGCCGCCATCAAGCGTTGAGAGCGTTGGTGGTTTTCCATCGTACTCTGCATACATCGCATCGATGCCGGTGCCCCGTCGGGGAAAGTTGGGGTTGAATTGCCACATCGTGGCAACATGCTCAAACTGCTCGCGGATGCTGCGCATGAACGCGAGAAAATGAAGCCCTACCTGCAACTGGTCGTTCTGAACGCCGTCAAAAAATGGATAGGCCCGGCGATGAAAACGGCGGTCGAGATCGTTCACACCAAACAAGTCTGGTGCCGGACGGCGCGGTTGAACCTTGCGAATATGCGACATCAGCGGAGTAAGCTGGCCGTCTTCATCGCCGGCATAATCAGGAATGAGTGTTTCCCGATTGAAGTTGTGCGTCAAAGGGTTCCCATCTCGTTTCGAGCGACCGATTCGTCGCTCTTGTTCGGCTTCGGCGATCCGCTCCCACTCGCCGATCTGCTCGCGAATTTTGCGGTAGACAAGGTACGTCCCACCCTCGCACCAAGCCGGTTCGTGCGCTTGCTGATCGACATAGACCAGGCGGTGCAACGGGTCATCGCCAGTTGCACGCAAGTTGGCGATGCCGTCGTCGAAACCCAGATGCTCGCGGAGATCAGGCCGGGCGAAACCACGCTCGACACCTGTCACGTCAAAGTATTGGCCAAGATCATTCGCATCTGTCATCCGCTTCGTGATCCAAACGTTGACATATTGATGGTCGCTGCACACCAGCAAGATAATGTCCGTCGCCGTGTCGCCAGGTAGAAACTGATCCTGCGGAAGCGATGGCATGATCTTCAGGCTGCGCGGCATTCGTCCGCGCAAACCGTAGCGATCGCGCCCAGTGCGATCGCGAAAGAGCGTTGCTCCGAATCCAATGGTCACAGTAACTCGATAGCTGTCTGGCAAGTTCCTGGCATCGAGCGGCAGCGTGTGCGATTGGTCGGGAGAACGCTCCATTTCGTGATAGGCCATCTGCGACAACTTTTGCAAAGCAATCTGCAATTCGGCGCGATCGCGCGCAAGTACATTGGCGCGAATGATGGTCAAAAAGCCCTGCAACTCGACACGCCCTCGATAGCGCGCGTAGGCTTCGTCGCTCACTCCCGCGGGAGTCTCCACAGGCCGGATCGGATCGGTAATTCCCGCCTGAAATCGACGCGCGTAGAGCGGCGTCAATTGGGCAATGGGAATGGTATTGGCTTGACTCATTGTTCTGGTCCTCAGTTCGGCACATACAGCGGACGCCGCTGGTGTTGATCTTGATGCGCAGGGAACAGCACGATGAAGTTCTCGTGCCAACCGCCCATTCGCACCCGGAGCAAGTCGTATTGATGTGGTCGCTGCCGCGCGCTCGCAAACGATTCCGGATCGCCCGCGGTGATCGTCAGCATGTTGCCTGCATTGCCCTTAGCGAATTCGCGAATCACCCATTCCAACTCGGCCTGGGGAAAGTTCTCGCGAACATTCATATCTACCGGCGCACCATCCGAAAGAAATTGAAAAGCAGGGTCAGCGAACGTTTTCAACGCGTGACGGATGGGAACTTCGCGGGCATGCCGGACTACTTTTCCATTCTCCGCAGCAAGTGCCGGTTGATCGGAGGGAATCGGCGCAGCCGAGAAGTCTGAACTGATTGGCTGACCAGCAAGCCGTCCGTCGGCCGACGCACCGCAAGGCGCTCCCAGCCCCACGTATTGCTCAAACGTTCCTACTCCTGGAGCGATCAATAATTCGAAGGGTTGGCCTGCAATGTCGTAGCGCGCTTTCAACTCCGCGAGTTTCGATTGGTACAGCGGATGGTTGCGGACGGCAGTGATAGCCGCTTGATACGTGCTGATCAAACGGCTGCCATAGGCGTCCACGTCAGGCAGTCCCATGCCAAACCGAGGGAGCGCCAGGGCCTCTTTCCGCAATTCAGCCATCCGTTGCGGCGACAACGCGGGCAGACCCAAGCCGGGAGTGGCTTGCCAGGTATCCGGGCGCTGTGGGTCGAAACCAAATCCCCAATTATTGCGCAGACAGACCAACAACTCTTCGAGGGTGAGTCGGTTTCTCTGAAACACTAACACGTCGATCGCGTACAACGAATCGACGACGTTGCTTGCACCTACCAGCAGCGGTGACAGCAAATGATAGCGCGCCCCGCCAGCCGACAAGTCACGCCCACTTTCTAAGCAGCCATTGATGAGGGCCGACAACAGCGGTGATGGACAGACTCGCTCTTTCTCACCGTAATACTTCATGACGTCGTGCAAATAATGATGCACGTCGAACTCCAGGTGCAGAGCCAGCACTTGCCAAAACTGTTCCATGTTTTGGATTTGTCCTGCGGCTGGCGTTCTGGCTGCGGCCTTCATTCCGCGCAAATGGGCGCCGCCGGCCCCCATCAGCAACGCACCACGGTTGAGCGATTTTTCGATCAACTGCAAGCCCAGAATCATGCCGAAGGAAAACTCCGTTTCTCCGGCGTACAGCGTTTCAAAGCACCCATCGCAGGCGTAATTGCGGGCGCTCGCGAGCGCAACATTGCCGCCGGTTCCTTGATGTAGCGGCGGGATCAGGCGCTCGTCACTGAGCAACACGGGCTGAGCGCCGCCACTAAGCAACGTGCGCGCTGCTGACTCGATCAGTTCCCGAGGCGAGTCGTGATGCAACCGTAAATTCAAAGTGGGGCTAACCAAGGGAAGTCGCCGGGCGGCTTCCAGGCAGAATGTCGTAATTTCGTTGCTGGCATCTTCAGCAGGCTCGGCATCGTTGGCCTTTACTCCGCCGATCGTGATCTGCTGCATCCACTGATTGAGCAGCGCGCCTTGATCGAAATTGCTTGCCATCTTGGAACCAGGCAGCGCGCCGTCGTGCGGCGTGAAGCGATCCTCGGCATGGCTATTGGTGAGCAACACATGAGCGTTGAGCTTGATCCACAGCAGATCGATGACCTCCTGGCCAGCTGCCTGTTGCTCAGCGCGCGCAACGCCCTGCAGATCGGCTGCCGCACAATCTCGTTCAAAGAATGGGCCCAACAACTGATCGACTCGACCCAGCGGCACGATTTCGCCAGTGAGGTGCAATACAGAGTGCATCAGCAGGAGGCATTGCGCGGCTTCGAGTAAGGTGCGCGGCGGCTGCGCCGGCGTGTGTCGCAATCGCTGCTCTACCTCCAACAAATTCTGCCGACGATCATCGGAAAAACGCGCGGCCTCTTTTCCGGCGAGATCCGCGAGCCGAGCGGCATAGTCCATCACCGCTTGCAGCGTGATTTCGACGGACTCATAAAAGTGGCGGCTTTGCTCAGCTGTTGCCAGGTCGTCGGTGATTTTTTTTTGGCGCTCGCGGCATTCGTCAACGATGGCCTGCAACCCGCGTTCGAGCACGCGCTGATGATTGGGGACAATGTGTCCGAAGGGGGACCATTCGTTTAAAAAGTTGAGGCCGTGCTCACGTTCTTCTTCTACGGTCAAATAGCGAACCAATTCTTTGCCTTGCCCGACCGAGTACGGTGGCGGGCAACCGACGATGCGCTCGTCGGCATCGATATCGAAAATTCCTTCCTCATCGCAGAAGCGGCCGCTGCTGACAGTCTCCAGAAGCAGACGGACGGCCAGGGCTTTGCGAATGGCGATTGGCTGGCAGGCGATTTTTGCGGCTTCGGCAGGAACCAGATCCCGAAACAAGTGCGGCAGATCGTCCGACGACAACGCAACCGGCCCGCGGGTCCAACGGTCAAACAGTCGCTGCAACAATCGGCACACCCGCGGCGATGGTACATCAAGATGCGTGGTGGGCAGACTGGCCAGATATTGCCAGTATTCGATGATGTTTCGGTGCATCTGCCGGCCTTCGGAGAAAGTTAAGAGCGAACCGTCACTCGCCACGCTCAGCAAGCGTTACCGTGAGCCGGAAAACAATTTGCGTTCTGAGTACTGTTGGGATTTTGGATCGAAGTAGGGCTTCACCCACGAGTCATTGGGGCTCAGCGACTCCGTCGTGACGTCTTCGCTGCCGGCTTTCTGATGCAACTGGTTCTCTTCGTTGCGATGACGAAAATGATTGAAGAGGCGCATAAACTCGGTCAGAAAGATGTCGGCGACACGCGTATCGCCACGAACGATGAGCATGTTCTCGTCGTTCTTCGTGGTCGAGTTGTCGCTGAAATTTGCCGAGCCGGAAATGACGATGGGATCGTCGCTGAGCGGATCGATCAGCAGATATTTGGTGTGCAGAAAATCAACGTTGACGTTCACTCCCGCCAGGCTTTCGCGGTATTTACGTTCATTTTCGCGGGCTTCTACGGCTTTGCGACTGAGCACATCTCCGTACGCGACTCGGTTCCAAGGTTTCTCGATTAAGTCCCAAAAATCGATAGGGACCGGCTTTTTCTTGGCCCGCGCTGCTTCCTTGCGATCGTCAGAGCTCTTCTTCGATGGCCGGCTTTCGAGCATCGTGTAGCGCAATACCTGGCCGTCGGTATCGCCCATCAGGCTTTCTCCAATCGGCTGACTGACGCCAAACGCCGCGGTGAAATGGACCGACTGTTTGGCCGCGGCCAATTGCTCGGCATACCAGCTCAGCATCGCCGTGCTGGGACGTGGGCTGAAAATAGTGGTGATCGAATCAGCAGGGGGCGGGCCGGTGAGGTCGGCTTGTTGCTCGATGATCCATTGCGGCACCTTGCCCACTTTCTTTGCGCCGGGTTTAGCCAGGCCCTGCACTTGCGCTTCGTACGCTTTGACATATTCCCAGTAAGCGAGGTATTGCGCGGCAATCTTTGGCTCGCGAATCACATGCAGCACATTCGACTGTCCGAAAATGCCGCCGGCTGTAAAGTTGGTCGACCCAGTCAACACTTGCTCCGGCTTGCCGTCCTTGAGCAACACGATGAACTTGTTGTGAGCAATGGTCGTGTCGGTGCGGCGCGAAACGACGTTCATCCAACGGGATGTATTTTTCCAATCGCGGATGCCGATCTCGCTGATCGCCTTGAGGGCCGATCGCGCTTCGGAATCGAGCTCTTCGACAATCTTGATCACTCCGCCGCGACCGACTTGCTTTTTTTTGGTTGACTTGGCGTGATGAATGATCTGCACATCGACGCCACTCTCGACGGCATCGGCAAAGGCTTGGATCACTGGCAGATAATTGAACTCGTAAACACACGCGCGCAATTGATAACGCTCGCCCTTGGCCTGGGCGATGAACTTGAGCAAACCTTCTTCGAGGCCGCGCGACAGCCAGATGAACGCTTCACGATCCGGCACACCATCTGGCTTGATATAGTCTTTCCATTCTTTGCGGCCGTTCTTTTCGGAGAGGTAATAACGGACATTCTTGCCAAAGCGTCGCGCATAGGCCTGACTGCCGGCCACACCGCGATTGAAGTAGATGCCGTGCTTAATCTTGGGGTTGTCGGGGTCTTCGGTTTCGATTTCAACTTCTACGGTTTCGCGGGCTTCCATCGCCGTGGGCGTGCCAAACTGCGCGGTCACCGCGTAGCGATACTTTTGCTTCGCATCGACTTCGTAGTCACCCCACAACATCGATTGGATGGGAAACGTTCGCGAATCGGCCGGCTGCTTTTCACTCAACTGCAAGTCGGAGAACGTTTTTCCCCCACGCAGCCATTTTTTCTTGCTCTTAGGGCCAGTCCGTTGAATGGTGAACCCGAGCAGCCCAGCGACCGCATTGGGCTTGGCATCCATTCCCAACAAAACTACTTCCGTGCCGGCGATTGCATGAACTGTAAACGTCTTTCCCTTCGCCAAAACGCGCATGATGTTTTCCTTAGGGAGAACGAGCCGAGGTCGTTAGCCTTCCTCAGATTTGGGCTTGAGCAGTACAAGATTGAGTTTTTCGATTGTTTCGTTGACGGGCGTTACGAACGATTCTTTGTCACTTGAACCTGTCAACACGCCAATCAATTTGCCATCCATCGTCAGCACCGCCGCGCCTGCATCTCCGGGCTCCGAAAGCCGAGTGGTGATCACAGTGCCATTCTTCTCGATGCTGTTTACGACCCCAGTCTTTAGTCCTGAAGTCGCGCCGATCATTTGCACGGCCATCCCAACTTTGACTTTTTTTTCTAGTCCAGTAACGCGACTGGCTGGCCCTTGCTCCCAGACCGAGACGCCATCTCGCAATTGGGCGAACGCCATGTTGTATTGACCAGCCGTGGTGAATTTGATGATTTTGCCAATGGGAGTTCCCTGATTGTTTTCTGCGTGTCCCCAGTTGTATTCAAGAACACTGTCCCCGCTTGCGCCGGAGAACAAATACTGAGGCATCAACAGAAAGCGCTTTCCCTGCTTGTCCTCTACAAAGACTCCTGCCGTGCCGTGAACATTTCCTCCCGGCGGGCCAATCCGCGAGCCTGGACCCAACTTTTCAGTAGCTTGAGGCTTCGGCAGCTTGGCGATCAGCGCCGTATATTCCGCCTTGTACTTGTCTCCAAGCTCTCGAACCTCCGGATCAGCGGAGGCACTCTTCGTCGCCAAAATATCCTTAATCAGGCGATCGATGCTCTTAAGGCTCTCGTCGCTGATTTTCTTTTGTCGCTGAGCTTCGGCTTCGTTGAGTCCAGCCAGTTGACTGGCCTGCTTTAGTTCCTCGACTGTTTTTGCCAATTCGTCCCTTTTCGCAGAAACCAGCGCCTTCTCATCTTCCAACTTTTTGCCTGCCGCAGCTAATTGATCGTTTTTCGATTGCAGTTCCACCGCTTGCTGGCTGAGTTTTGAACGCTGATACAACTGCACGATGCAACCAACACCCAGCACCACCACCGCAATCGAGAGCAGGCTGAGCTGAACTTGTCGCGAGCGATCCCGCCGCGCTCGGCTGGCTTCGGCAAACTCTTTCTCAAGTTCGCCCAGATCCCGATAAGCTAGCGCCTCTTCCAGTAAGGGGCCGGCAGCGAACAGCGCTTCGCGGTCGCGGTCATGCGAATCCCAGAACTCGGCAGCCCGGCGAAATCGCAACCGTTGCGCGAGTGCATCCGCCAAGGGCTTCCATTGTCGCATCAGCGAGTCGGAAGCCAGTTGCAAACTGGGCTGCTTCTGGTCGTCGTCGAATTGGCGGAGAACGCCGGTCTGCTTTAGTTGGGCGACGATCTTGTCGACTTCCTTCGCTTCGCTCAAAGAACGAACCGATGCCAGAGTTGCCGGCGCCGAGGAAAAGGTGCGGGTCGGCCCATCAAGCCGCACGAGCCGCATCAAAATGCGCAATGCCAGCGAGGAATCTTCTGACCCTAGATTTGAAAGGGTACGGTCCCCCTTTTTCATCGCCTCTTCAATCAGTTCCCGTTTGAAAGGCTGCAGAATCGCATGTTGAACCGATGCTGACTTCGCGGCTAGTTCTTTGGCCGACGCGTTCAGGGTATCGCGAACTGAGGCCCAATAATCCAACATGCTTTGGGCTGTGTCGCGATCTTCTGCCCGATCTAGCAATTGGCCCAGTTCCACGCCACGCCGCAAGAATTCGTCGATCGCGTGGATTTGCGGCAGCGAATCGCGAGACAATTCGCCGCGTCGTCGCAGCAAATCGCGATGCTCATCCTGCATCTGCTTCAGGCATTCGAACCCCACGAAATCAGTGGCGTGCGAATGCGAGTCAGTTGGGTTCGAAGTGGCCATGATTTCGCTCACAGGCTATTGAGTTCTGCCAGTGGACCGTTGAGAGTCACCAGTTGAGTGCAGACCTCCAACAATTCGGCGTCGACATTGTAGAAACGACCGCGAGCCAGGCGCTGACACTCGTAATAGTCGAACCGCATGTTTTCTGGCTGATTCAGCTCCAAAGCTTGGCGCAGCTTTAACCAAGATTTCTCTAAGGGTTCGCGCCATTCCGCCTCATGCCGCAGCGTACAAATGGTTTCAATCTCGCGAATAATCGACGGCAATAGGCACTGGAGATCCTCCAGCCAACTAGCTTCCGCTGCCGGACGATCGATTGCGTTGTCGATCAGTCGCAGATTGATGTCGATCTTCTGCCAGAAATAATGTTCGCTAATCACATCTCGTAGCCGCTGTTGCAAGGCAGCGAGCCCAAGCTCGCAAGACTTGAGGAGCCGGTTGTTCTCGTCTTGAAAAAGAGGCTTCATTTGCCGGATGCCCGTCAGCAAATGATCAAGAGGAATTTGCCGCGCGTCCTCAGCCAGCCTGGCATAAACCACCGATGGAGCTTGGCCCAGCGTTGGCCGAATCAATGTTTGAATCGGTGTCAGCGGGTTGGCCGAACCCGGCAGCAGGGCTGCCCGCAGCATTTCCGCCGCCAAGGCCAATTTTTCGACCCATCCTTCCAGCACTCGATCTGCTGGAACTAGCTTCTCTGTCAGCTTACGAGCCTCGACGACCTTGTCCTCAAAGTCGCTGGTATAAACACGTAGTTCGAATGCCTCCTCGGTACCCGTGGGGCGAGCACGATAGTTCTTTGCCGCAGATACTAGCAGTTTGAAAAACTTGAAATCAATGATATGCAATACTTCATGTAGCTGTTTAAGCAGCTTCAATGCCAGTATGCCATTGCAGATGATCTCGATTTCGTCGCTGATGTCCTTTAAGACTGCATTAACTTCGGGTTGAGATTGTCGGGCCCGCTTGATGGTTTGCAGACCGTCGGCGACGTCCGATGCCGCCTGAGAATCGGCCACGCGATTGATGAATTCTGGATGATATTGGCTGCAAAACGCGCGAAACAACGCATTATTTGATCGGACCTGCGCAATAGCGCTGATCAATTGCTCTAGCTCTCCCTTGGCTTCAAACAACTCAATTGTGTCGAAAACAATGGTCTTATTCGGAGTCGAAAGAGAAACCTCGTCCTGGATTCTAAGGTCAAACTGGAACCGAATAAGCTCCTTGAGACCATCAGTGTCGGGAAACGCGGAAACAACCGCCTCGTTCAATGCCTGCAAGTATTGACCATGGTCAGTCATCGTCGTCAATTTAAGATACCGTTGTCATTGGTAGTTGTTACTGCCAAAGTCCTAAATACCGGCGAATGCAAGCACGACTATGCGGTCGTTTATACACAACTATTGAGCCATGTCAAATTGTCGCTGACAGTACTGCAAGAGTGCAGCTATTAGTTGAGGTGCGAATATTTAGTTATTTCAACTAACATTCACGCACTTGGCCTGCCAGCAACAGGCAGCAACACGGAGGCGGAGCGTTTTTCCGCAGAGAAGCGGTTGATAGATACGCTATTACTGTCAGCGGCAACGATCAGCGCCGCGGAAAGAGATGATCGCGGCGCGGGTTCCGTATCGGCTATTTCTTGGTCTTCGTGGTACTCGAGGTTTTCGGCTTGGTCGCAGTAACGCTGGCTCCTAGCTTGCTAAGAATCTGCTGCGCCTGGGCCATCGACTCGCGGGCGGCGGCGGCGGCCTGCTGAGCTGTTTTGATTTGCTCCTTCGGCTCGGCTCGCTCTTTGGCGGAACCGTACAAGTCGATCGAGGCCTCGCGCTCTTCTTTGTGGGCCTCGGCCAGTTGGGCCTGGTGCGCGAGCCACTCTTTGTCTTTGTGAAACAATTCGCGCTTCAGAACATCTCGCTTTTCACTAAGCGTTGTCAGCGTCGTTTTTTGCAGCAGATAGTCGGTATCGTTTTCGAGCGTTGTTTGCCGCAAGCGGAACGCGGCTTGGGCGCCGTCATTGCTGCGGACTTGGTCGTACTTGTGGATGAAATCGGCCGACTCAGTCAGCTTCTTTTCCGTGGCGACCAAATGCTCTTTGGTCGCCCGGATCTCCTCGGTGATTTGGTAGTAGGGCGTCTTGGCCGTTTGCTCGGCGAGAATGTCTTCTTCGATTTCGGCCTGGTCCTGCAAGATCTCATGCGATGCGGAGCGAGATTTGCGCAACTCCATGGCAGCGCCGTTCATTTCGGCGATGACTGATCGCAAGCGAGCTTCGGCGCCAGCGCCCGTGGCTTGGGCTGCCGACAACACGGATTGGGCAGCTGCATATTGTGCTTGAGCGGCTTTGATGGTGCTCGCGCGGCGTGCGGCCGAGGCGGCTCCGTTGCTGCGGCTGCGGCGTGCAGCGAAAGCTGGCTCCGCAAAGGTCACGCAGAGAAGCAGCGAAAGGGACACAAACACGAGTGTTTGAAAACGTCTGGCAGAGTATTGCATGGTAGGAGCCTTGGCGGGTGGTATGGATGCAGCCGAACGCGCAGCGGCGTATTGAGTGGACAAAGACACTGCGGAAAAGATCATCTCGCGCGTTGCGCGGGATCGGCTGGATCAGGAGCGCAAGATGCTGAACCGCAGGGGCAGCGGCAGCGTGGGCGCAAAAGAGTCAAAGAAGTGATTGTGATCGGCGAGATCGACGGTAAGCGTGTGGCCGGAGTGAATTTGCCCGGTAGTAACAGTCCACATCGTCAAATCGCCGGAACGCTGCAACAAGTCTGTCAGGCTTTGACTGGAGTCCAGTTCGAGCCAGGGAGTTTCTTGCTCGTGTTGTGAATCCGCGGGCTCATTCCCCTGGTCGATCGGAGGATTCTCTTGAACAAGAGTGTTCGAAAGGGAGCCGCCATCGTGATGCGATTGTTCCACATTGCACGAAATCCGATGTTCGTGCGGGCTGACGAGGGAACCGTGCAGATGCGTACAGGGAATTGTCCCCAGACAGGCCGCCAAGACCAGCAAACAACGCAACCACCGTCCACGAAGCGTGACGGAGATCGGTTTCCGGCGTTGGTTGGGATTAAACATGGCCGAGGATCCATTGTAGCCAGCGGCGGTTGCTGGCGACCTGCATTCTACAATACCGAGTTCGATTTGCCTTTAGCAAGTGAAACAATTGGCGGTTGCTAGCGATTTCGTTAGGGCCGCTCACGGGGGGCGGAATGGGGTTCGATGTGAACGTGGACATCGGCGATCGACAGGTCGGAATCGCGCAGGGTGCTTCGCACTCGGCCGCCGATTTCGTGCCCTGCGCGCACGGTCGCTTCACCATCGACTTCAATGTGAATATCGACAAAGTAAGTCAGGCCACTTTTGCGGATGCGGCATTTCTCGATGGCTAGCACGCCTTCGACGCTGGCGGCCAACTCTCGCACGCGTAGCTCGAATTCCTTGCGCGGCGCGACATCCATCAATTCGCGGGCGGCGGACCGGAGCAATCGGAGTCCGCTGTAAGTGATCACCAGGCAGGCCACGAGCGCGGCCCAGTCATCGGCTGCTTCGTAACCGGGGCCGCCAATCAGCCCGACCGCGATGCCGATGAATGCGGCCAGCGAGGTCAAAGCATCTGAGCGATGGTGCCACGCGTCGGCTTGGATCGCTGAGCTCTCCACTTCCGCGCCGATCTTGTCGACCCAGCGAGCCAGACATTCCTTGATCACGACAACTAGCACCAGCACCGCGAGCGTCGACCAATGCGGCAGATGATGGGGCGTGACGATTTCTCGCACACTTTGAATTGCGATCATGGCCGCAGCGCCCAGCAGCGCGAGGGCCGCCACCAGGCCGGCGAGGGCTTCCGCTTTTCCATAGCCGTAGGGGTGTCGCTCATTGGCGGGAGTTGCCGCGACGCGCAGTCCGCTCCAGACGACGAGCGACGAGACGATATCTGCTGTCGACTCCAAGCCATCGGCAATCAGAGCGTAGGAGTTCCCCAGCACGCCCGCGGTAATCTTCAGTACCGCGAGCGATGCGTTCACTGCCATGCCGACGAGCGGCACGGAGCTCAATTCAGAGGTGGATTGTTTCGTTGACATGTCAGGGCGCTCAATGATGTTCCGTTGCCGGCAGTTCGCTGGCGGCCGGTTCGAACCAGCGATAAATGGCGGGCAAAACGAGCAACGTCAGGACCGTGCACGTCAACAACCCGCCGATCACAACCGTTGCCAGTGGCCGCTGCACCTCCGCTCCCGCACTGCCCGAAACGGCCATCGGCACGAACCCCAATGCGCCGCACATCGCTGTCATCAGCACGGGCCGAAGCCGATCGATCGAACCATTCACCACGGCGGAAAGTTGATCGTGTCCATGTTCGCGCAAGTGACGAATGTGTTCGATCAGCACCACGCCGTTCATCACCGCGATGCCGAACAACGCGATAAAGCCGACTCCCGCCGAGATCGAGAACGGCATGTCGCGCAGCCAGAGAGCAAAGATACCTCCTGTCGCAGCAATCGGCACGTTCAAATAAATGAGCAGCGTGAGCTTCACCGAACTAAAGGTGACATACAGCAACGAGAAGATCAGAAACAACGCGACCGGCACGGCAATCATCAGCCGCTGCGTGGCTTGCTGCAGATTTTGAAACTGGCCGCCCCAAGCCAGTGAGTAACCGGGCGGCAGCGTCACTTGCTTGGCAACCACCTCCTGGGCTTCGTTCACGAAACCTGCCAGATCGCGACCGCGCACGTTGCACTGAATCAGCAGTCGCCGACGAATCGCATGGCGACTGATTTCGGACGGGCCATCTTCGGTTTTGATTTCGGCCAACTGAGAGATGGGAATCTGCCGACCGCGCGCATCTTCGATTTTGAGTTGCTTCAACTGTTCGACCGATTGTCGCGAATTCGGAGCGAGTCGCACCTGCAAGGGAAACCGCCGTTGCCCTTCAAAGACTTCGCCCACAGGTTGACCGCCGACCACACTCACAGCATTGAGCACATCGCTCGAATTGATGCCGTACCGGGCAATGGCATCGCGCTGCACAATCACCCGCACATACGGCAAGCCGGCGATCTGCTGAGCCTGCACATCGGCGGCCCCTGCGACCTGGTTAAGCACTCGCACGATGCGATCGCCTTGAGTTTTGAGCACCTCCAGATCATCGCCATACAAGCTAAGGCCCACGTCAGACCTCACGCCCGCCACGAGTTCTTGCACACGCAGCTCGATCGGCTGAGTAAAGCCGAAAGAATTGCCGGGGACGTTCTTTTCGAGCGCCGCTTGCATCTCGGTGACCAGATCTCCCTTGTCGATCGCCTTCGGCCAATGCTCGGGCGCTTTCAGACGCACCAGGATATCGGTTTGATGCACGCCCATCGGGTCGTTCGCTATTTCCGGGCGGCCTGTTTTCGACACGACGCTTTCTACTTGCGGAAACACCAGCAGCGTGCGCTCGATCGCTTTGGTCATCTCCAGCGAAGTCTCGAGTGAGACGCTCGGCAAGCGGACGGCTTGGATCGCGAGATCCCCTTCGTCGAGCTTCGGCACAAACTCGACACCAAAAGTGGCCGCTGTGAGGACACTCACGGCAAAGATACCGCCGGCGACGGAAATCATGACGACGGGCCGCTCCATCGCGAACTTCAGCATGGGTTCGTATGAACGCTTCAGCCAACGAACGAGTCGCGTGTCTTCGGAACTAACTCGCCGTGCCAAAAACAGCGATGCCATGACGGGCATCACCGTCACGGAAAGAATGAGCGCTCCCGTCAACGCCGTCATGAACGTGAACGCCATCGGCCGGAACATTTTTCCTTCCACACCCTGCAAACTGAGAATCGGCAGGAAGACGATAATCACAATCAGCCCCGCGAAGAGAATCGGCGTACCGACCTCGCGAGCCGATTCTTTGAACACGGATTTGGGAATCCGCACGGCGCCGGTTTCGCGCTGGTAACGACTCGCAAAGCGAACAGCATTCTCAATCATCACCACCGCGCCGTCGACGATCACGCCGAAGTCGACAGCGCCGAGACTCATCAAGTTGGCCGACACGCCGGCGAGCTTCATGGCAATCAGTGCGCACATCGCTGAGAGGGGAATCGCGGCGGCGACAATCAGTCCCGCGCGCACGTCGCCCAGCAGCAGAAACAGCATGATGATTACCAGGATCACGCCGACACCGATGTTTTCGGCGATGGTGTGGATCGTTTTTTCGACGAGCTCGGTGCGGTCGTAAAACGTGTCGATGTACACGCCGGCAGGCAGCGTGGTTTCGATTTGCTTGATCTTGGCTTTAACGTCGTGCACAACCTGTCGCGAGTTGCCCCCCATCAGCATCATCACCATGCCGGTGACGGCTTCACGGTTGCCATCGCGCGTGACGGCGCCTTGCCGCAGCATCGGGGCAAAGCGCACTTGCGCAACGTCCTCAATCCGAATCGGCGTGCCGTCGCTACGGTTGTCGAGAACTACCTTGGCAATATCGTCGAGCGAGCCGACAAGCCCTTCGCCGCGAATCAGTCGTTGCTCGGCGCCGTGCGTGATGTAACCGCCACCGGCGTTGGCGTTGTTTTCTTCGAGCGCGTGAAAGATGCGATTGAGAGAAATGCCGAAGTTGAGCAACTTGTCGGGGTCGAGTTGCACTTCATACGTTTTCAATTCACCGCCGAAAGTATTGACCTCGATCACGCCTGGCACGCTGCGGAGTTGAAAGGCGATCTGCCAATCGAGAATGGTGCGCAGTTCCATCAGGTTGAAATCATGTCCTGGTTTGGCACGGACTTCGAATTGATAGATTTCGCTCATGCCTGTAGCGATCGGGCCCATTTGCGGATCGCCCATTCCTTTCGGAATATTCTCGCGGGCAATCTGCAGGCGTTCGCTGATTAGATTCCGCGCCCAATAGATATCGGTGCCGTCTTCGAAGGCGACGGTGACCGCCGACAGGCCAAAGCGGCTGATGGAGCGGATTTCGCTGACCCGCGGCAGGCCGCTCATTGCGTTTTCGACCGGGAACGTGATGAACTGCTCAACCTCGACAGGCCCGAGCGAAGGCGAAGTGGTAAGCACCTGCACTTGCACATTCGTCAGATCGGGAACGGCATCGAGCGGCAGCGTCGTGACGGCGATGAAACCGCCGCCTAGCAGCACGATGGCGAGCAGGATGACGATGAAGCGATTTTCGAGCGACCAATCGATGATGTGATTTACCACGGTAACCTGTGCAAGACGATGGAGTGAACGAGCCGATGCGTTGGCAACACAGTTCGCGTCACTCCGCGAGCAACTCGGCCAGCATCTGCGACTTCAGCGCAAAGCAGCCCGCCGTGGCAATCTCATCCTTGGCTTTCAGCCCTGCTACGAGCTCGACTGATTGGTCATTGCGCCGGCCGGTCTGCACGTCGCGGCGTTCGAAGTGTTCCGCATCGATCTGCACAAAGACGAACGATTTTCCCTCGTGCTCTTGCACAGCAGCGAGCGGCACGCTGAGGACTTCTTCGGTGGCGATGTCTTCGATTTCGATGTTGACGAACATCCCCGGCTTGAGCTTGCCGTCTTTATTCTCGGCGCGGGCTCGCAGCGATACCGTTCGGCTCGCTTCCTGAATGATGTCGCCGGTGTAGAACACGGTCGCCGCGAAAGACTGGCCGGGCCAGGAGGAAGTGCGCAACTGAATGTTCTTCCCCTCCAGCGACTTGAGTCGCGGCAGGTGTTCCTCAAAAATATCTGCCGTCACCCAGACCGTCGAAAGATCGGCGATGCTCAAGATCTGGCTCGTGGGTCCGATGCGTTCGAGCGGCGTGACGTCTTTGGCAATGACGGTTCCCGCAAACGGCGCGCGAATGGTGTAATGCGAGATGCTCTCGCCCAGCTTGGCGGGATTCACTTCGGCGAGTTCGCTCTTTTCAAAACCCATGACGAGTAGCGTGGTTTCGTCGACGGCGACGCGGGTTTGCAAATCCTTGACCATCTGCTCCGACGCCGCTGCCGTCTGCCGAGCATCTTGCGCAAGTTGCTCGATGATCGACTGCATGGCAGCCCGTGTGACGTTGTGAGTGGCTTCTGCTTCGAGCAATTGCTTGCCGGCAATCGCGCCGTCTTTTGACAGCGGCGAGAGTCGTTCGAGGTGCAACTTAGCGCGATAGTGCTCCAAGAAGGCGGACATCAGTTTTTCGCGATAGTCGCCGAGCGGCCGATCACGCAGCCGGGCTTCGATCGTTTCGAGCGTCGCGCCGGTGCGGATCAGTTCGAGCATCGCGAGCGCGTTAGCCGATGATTCCTGAGTCCACTTATTTTTCGCCAAGGCGAGTTCATGCTGCAGCCGATCTTGAAACAGCTGCAGCTTGGCCTGTCCCACTTCTTTGCTCTGTACGACCACCAGCACATCATTGGCTTGCACACGCTGGCCGAACTGCACCTTCACTTCCTCGACGCGCCCTTCCACGAGTGGATAAACGTGGCTCAACCGATCTTCGTTGAGCGCCAGTTTTCCCGTGAGCGAAATCACCTGCCGAAACGGGCCGATGTCGACGGGCTGGACGCGAACGCCCGCGGCTGCTCGTGCTGCCGGCGAGAAATCCACAATCTTGACGGCCGACTCGTGCGAGACCGGCGTGGCCGTGGGGCCCTGATGCTCGGCGGCTTTGTCGGCGGCGGAATGCTGCGGGCTCAGGAACTTCCACCCGATGCCGGCCAGCAGCAGTGCTCCGATACCGAGGGCGGCGTTTCTGACCGGCGGACTGAACGAAATAGCCATGGCAAACTCCCAAACACAACGAACGCGCGCAGCAAAATCGGCGAATGAAGATCACGAGCGATGAAGAACAATCGCTAGAAGTTCGCTCAGCAGCGAATCACGCCAAAGCGCAGCGGCATGGCCAGACTAGGAGCAAAGCCATCGAAGAAGTGTTCAACCGGATCACAAACTGTCGGTTGAGCGAATGTGGGAGCAACCACGGACATGCACGCGTTACAGTCGGTCGCATCGGCGGCCGATTTGACGAGCGCCGTCAGGTTGGCCTCTTGCAGTCCCGAAGTCAGGTGCCGCAGCGACAACGTGCTGCGTGCTCCTTCGGAGTCGTTTTCACCCGGCGGAAAGTCGATATGAAAGTGCCAGCCGAAGCAAACACTGCAGCAGGGATCGACCGATCCGTGATGCGAGAGCAAATGCGCTCGCAAAAAGCCCTGATCGCCGGCAGTGGTATTGCCGAGTGTGCCGTGCGAATGGCACCAGGGGAGCGGCCCATGCCAGGCCGCCCAGAGAATCAACAGCACGCGCACGACTCGCACCAGGTGCCCGCAGGCACTGATAGCGGGAGTCGATTTGCGGCGGTTGCTGGGCATGCTAGTTAAATCGGTGAAGCGGAGCTACCAAATCGAGGTTAGCTTGACGGGAATCGCACTGTCAATGGCGACCATAGTTGCAAATGCTTCAGGGAACGTAGGGGCAACCGCAAAGTGCAACTGCTATGCATTTGACATGCTCCGGTGAGTATGCGATAAGTGGGGCTGGAGCAAATGCGCTGATGCCACCGCGGTTCTTTCGAGTAACGGCTTTCCTGTGCCTCGCTATTGCAGCGATGGACGTGGTCGTTGCGCAGTTGCCGCACACGCATCAGCACGGCGCCGAAGCCTGTGCCACGCATAGTGAACACCAGCATGAGCATGCGGGTTGCTCTCATACGCATTCCCATTCGCACGGCTGTGGCCATCAGCACTCGCACGAACACGAGCATCTGCCGGCCGATTCGCAGCACTCGCCGGCGTCGGATCAGCCTTGTGACGAGTGCACGCTCTGCCGGCATCAATCGCAGGCTGCATTGCCGGTTGTGGTCGCGCCGGTATCTTTGCTTTGCACCGTTTGCGCAGAAGTCGCGGAACATCGCGACGCTCAAATTTCTGCGGTAACCCCGCGCGTCTATCGGGGTCGTGGTCCTCCCGCCTGGCTGTAGGTCGTCGTTTTTCTACAGCCAAGTTTCTTGCAGTTTGCCAGGCCGTTTCGCGGCAGGGTGGCGGCTGCATTTTGGGAGTTTTCCTTTCATGTTTCGCCTTTCGCTGCGCACGCCCGTGCGCGCCCGCGGTTTCACGCTGGTGGAATTGCTTGTTGTGATCGCCATCATCGGCGTGCTCGTGGCGCTGCTGTTGCCCGCCGTACAAGCGGCTCGAGAAGCTGCCCGCTCGGCGCAGTGCAAAAACAACTTGCGCCAGGTCGGCTTGGCCCTGCACAACTATCACGATATTCACGGCCGTCTGCCGCCCGGCTGGATCGGCAATACGCCGGAAGGCGTGCCCGGTTGGGGTTGGAGCGTGAGCATTCTGCCGCAGATCGAACAACAGCCGTTGCACGACAATCTCATCCAACGCAATTTGCCGATCAGCGATGCCGTGAATCAAACGGCCCGCGAGCACATCATTCCGGTGCTCCTCTGCGCGTCGGATCCAAACCCCAAGCGGTTCAAGCTCGGCACGGGGGGCGATCATGGCCACGATCATGAAGACGAAGTAGAAGGGGAAGCTCACCAACACTCGGTCGACGACGGCACGCCGATGTTTCAGGTCTCGCGCTCGAACTACGTTGGCGTGTTTGGCACGAACGAAGTCGAAGACGCGCCGAACAATGGCGACGGTTCGTTCTACTTTCTCAGCAGCACGCGTTTTTCGGATATCACCGATGGCTTGAGCAATACGCTGGTGATCGGCGAACGATCGGCCCGCTTCGGCGGCAGCATGTGGCAGGGCGTAGTGCCGACGGCCAACGAAGCCATGGTTCGCGTTGTCGGCGTGGGCGATCACACACCTAATCACCGCGATCACCACTTCGACGACTTCGGCAGTTACCACCCCGGCGGCGTACACTTCGTCGGCGGCGACGGCTCGGTGCGGCGGTTCAACGACACAATCGATCTGCAGGTCTACCAGGCCATGCTGACGCGGGCTGGTGGCGAAGTGAATCAATAAAGTCGGCTTTCGCGGAGCGAAAGGCGACTGAGGAGGCTTACTCCTCAGCCCCTTCCGGCAGCGGCTGCTTCACGAATCGATAGCCCATGTCGCGCACGGTCAAAAAATGTTGCGGCGCGGCGGGATCTTGTTCGAGAATCTTCCGCAAGCGGAGAATGAACTGATCCGGCGCGCGGGTCTGAATGTGGCCGGGCATTTGCCAGACGTTTTGCAAGAGCTCGGTGCGCGGAATGAGTCGGCCTTCGTGCTCGACGAAGTATTGCAGCAGTTCCCACTCGCGCTTGGTGAGCTGCTCTTCCTTGCCAGCTACTTGCAGATGGAAGCGGGGGAAGTCGATCTTGGCTTTGCCGAACTCGAACGTGGTGAGCTTTGTCGGCATCGACCGATCGATGAACTGCTTGCGCGGAAAATGCGTCAGCAGGTTCTTCACCCGACTCAGCAGCTCATCGAGATCAAACGGCTTGGTGAGATATTGACTCGCGCCGACGTTGAAGCCGCGGGTGCGATCTTCCGTGAGTGTACGCGCGCTGAGAATCAAGATCGGCACATCGTTGCCTGAATTGCGGATTGTTTCGCACACCGCATAACCGCTCATGCCGGGTAACATCAGATCGAGCACGATCAAATCGAAATCGTTTTCGCCTTCGTCGATCAGCCGCAAAGCACTCGGGCCGTCGCCGACCGTAGTGACCTGAAAGCCTTCGGCTTCGAGGTTGTACTTGATGCCGACGGCCAGGTGGCGTTCGTCTTCGACAACCAGGATATGTTTCGCGGTCATGGAGTTTTTAAAGAGGATGTGAGTCGCATTGGGCGTGGTCCATTATAGTCGTGAGTCAACAAGCCGGAGTACGGGCAAATGGAGCGGGGACCACTCATCATTTTAGGGGCCAGTGTGCGAGCGGCTGCGCAGTGGGCGATTGGTGCCGGCTATCGCCCCTATGCCATCGATCTGTTTGGCGATGAAGACCTGCGGCAGTTGGCCGAGACGGTGAAGATCGAGCGCTATCCGTCAGAATTTCTGCCTGCTCTCGCGGCCGCTCCGCAAGCGCCATGGATGTACACCGGCGGCCTCGAAAATTATCCGCGCCTGATCGCGCGCTTGGCGAAGCTGCGACCGCTAATCGGCAATGGGCCGAATGTCCTGCGGAAGGTGCGCGATCCGCAGTGGCTGGCGGAGTTCGTGCGCACAACGGCGGTGAAGTATCCGCAGATCGGGAGGCGAGAGGCTGGAAGCGAGGGGCGAGAGAAGGAGCATGGTTGGCTAATGAAGCCACTGCGGTCGGGTGGCGGAATGGGCATTCAACGATTCGTATCCCCCGCCTCTCGACTCGCGCCTCCCGCCTCCCGATCATCCCGCCATTACTACCAACAGTTCATTTCCGGTCAATCGTGCAGCGCGTCGTTTCGTGCCGATGAAGGCCGAGTGCGCTGGATCGGCGCGACGGAGCAGTGGATTGGTTTTGAACATGGAGCGCCGCAGGAGTTTCAGTACGCCGGTTCGCTCGCACCGCTGGAGTTGAGCGCCGCGGAACAAGCGGCGCTGCTGCAAATGGCCGAGCGTTTGGCCGCAGCCACTGGCATGCAAGGAATGTTCGGCTGCGATTTTATCCGCAATGCAGAAGGGCTGTGGTTGATCGAAGTCAATCCGCGTTACACGGCGAGCATGGAACTTTTTGCTCGATTGCGGAATGATCATCAAGGCAAGCTGATTGTCTACGCCGATCGCGCGGGGAGTTGCGGCGAGTCGTTGCGAGCAACGATGAACTCACTGCACGGGTCTGGTGTTGATGTCGCTGATATTCCCTGCGCCGGCACGTGCTTCGAAGCATCCCAGCCGATCTGCACGTTGCTGGTCGGCGGCGAGCGAGCGACGGAAGTCCGCCACCGGTTGCAGGCTGCGGCCGCGAAGGTTCGGCAGACCCTCGATTCCTGAAAACTCTGATGATTACCGAAACGGCCAGAGCAACATCGTGGCCACGAGCGCACCGGCTGCCATCGAGATCGGCACCGCGATGATCAGCGTGAGCAGGATCAGCGAGAGGGCGTTTTGCGGCTGGCTGAGGTTGAACGGTGGGAAGCTGAAGATGCCGCTGCTTTTGTGGAAGTTCTTGATCATCGTCGCCGTGTCTTGGCTGGCCGAGGCCAGCGCGCCGGTGACTTGCGAGAGTTGGCCGGGGCCTGAGCTCACGCTGTGATCGCTGGCGTCGGTGTCTTGTGCGCCGTCACCCTTCAGGCGATCTTCTTCGACGACGGGCATCGGTTGTGTGGTCCACGGTGACGGCGGCGACTTCGGCGAGGCGATGGGGACGAGCTCGCCGGCGAATTGTTCGAGGCGGGCGACCACTTCTTCGCACGTTTGAATGCGGCGGGTGTGGTCCTTCTCCATCATGTCGGCGATGACGTCGACAAACTCTTCGTGCAGTTCGGGATTAAACCGCCGCGGGTGCCAGGGCGTTTCGTCGCGATGCCGGCGTGCTTTGTCGCGCGCCGTACCGCCTGGGTACGGCACCTTGCCGCAGACCGAGTAATAGAGCGTGCAACCGAGCGAATAAATATCGCTGACAGTGGTGATCTCGCGCGGGTTGTTGATTTGCTCCGGCGACAGGTAGTCTGCCGTGCCGACGACTTTGCCAGCCCGCGGATCGGTGTCGGCTTCTTCCATGAATCCGGCCAGGCCCAGGTCGGAAACCTTCGCGATACCTTCGGGCGTGACCAGAATGTTGCCCGGCTTCACGTCGCGATGAATCAAGCCGCGGGCATGCGCCTCGGCCAAGCCGCGGGCCGCTTGCAGCACAACGCTGGCCGCTTGCTGCTGAGTGAGCGGTCCTTGCGAGCGGACGAGCTTCCGCAGGTCCATGCCCGGGACGAACTCAGTAACGAGGTAATGCACCTCGCCGTCGACGCCGGCGTCGTAGGCTCGCACCAAGTTGGGATGATCGAGCTGCGCTTGCAGCCGAATCTCGCGCATGAAGTTGTTGACGGCGTCGGGCGTGGCTTTGTGCAGCGGCAGCACCTTCACCGCGCACTCGCGCCCCATCATGCGGTGAATACCCTTGAAGACCTGACCCATGCCGCCATGGCCGATCGAATCGGTGATGACGTAGGGCCCGAGGTGCAGTTTCGTTCGGCCCGAACGAATCTGCATGGCCTGATAGGTGGTCAGGACCTTCATCTCGATTAGCTGCGTGGCGAGCGCGGCTTCGTCGACCTCGGTTGTTTCCGTAGGCATGAGCGCGCCAGCTCGCACGACAGCGACCGCGGCGTCGTACTGTTCCTGCGACACCAGCTTGCTGACCAGCGCGTAAGATCGAAATTTCGAACGCGTGGTACTGCTCATGGTGAAATTCTCGGAAGACGCACAATCGACATACTTAAGTAACCCGCCAACTGCCCGTTGTTACCGAATCGAGCCGGTAGATCAGGTTTAGACGACAAATCACGTGTCGCGGTTCCGGCCAAGTGACAAATCCGTGTGGCAAATTAGCGAGAAACGGGGGCAAGCTCTCATTATCGACGCACATCCGTATCTCTTAAACCCCGCTGGACAGGCAATGGTTCCAAATGCGGGAAAATTCTGGGGGAGCGGGGACGAGAGGCGGGAGGCGAGGGACGAGAAGGAAAAGTAATGAATCGCTGGGTACAAGTTGCTGACTCCCGCCTCCCGACCCTCGCCTCCCACCGCGACTGCGTTCGCTAGACTAATGGCATCTCCCTGTTCCCTTGGAAACCTCCATGCCCTTCTCCTGGCCTTTCGGTCGCAATGCCCGCCGCAGACAGTTGCTTGCTACGCCGCTGCCGGAGTTGTGGGAACCGACCCTGCATGAACACGTCCCGCTGTATGCCGAGTTGCCGGCGGATTTGCGGGCGCGGCTGATCGATAAAGCTCGGATTATGGTTGCCGAGCGGATCTGGGCTGGCAGCAGCGGTTTGGAGCTGACCGAGGAAATGAAAATCGTTGTTGCCGCCCAAGCCGTGGTGCTGCTCGCCGGCGACGACGGTTATTTGTACGAACGACTCCCCGCCATTCAGCTCTATCCCAAGTTCATCCGCTCCCGCCCGAATCGCCACAAGGGAGACTCCGATACCTTCACGGTGGCCGTCGGCGATGCGTGGCAGCACGGCAACATTCGCCTCTCGTGGCCGGCTGTTTTAGAGAGTGCCGCCGATCCGCACGATGGTGAGAATGTGGTCTTTCACGAGATGGCCCATCACCTGGATGGTCTCGATGGCCAGATGGGAGGTCAACCGCCACTCGCCACCGAATCGCTGCGGCAGCGCTGGCCGATTGTCAAAGAGGAATGCCGCCAGCTGGTGCTGGATTTGGTTCACGGCCGCCGAACGTGGCTTGATCCGTATGCAGGAGAATCTGCGGAAGAATTTTTCGCCGTGGTGACCGAAGCGTTTTTCGAAGTCCCACACGAGCTCAACGAACACCATCCAGAATTGTTTTCGGTGTTCGCTGAGTTATATCGCGTTGATCCGCGAGAGTTCGACCGGCGATGAGCCGCCGGTCGTCTTGTTGCTGGCCGTCAGGCTAGTAGTTCGAGCCTGGTCCACCGCTCACGTTGCCCACCATGTGGAAGTGGTTGTGATCGATATACATCACTTCCTGAGCATCTTCGTCGACCGTGGTGTAAGGCACTGGCCAGCCGACGCGAGTCACTTCGGAGTAGTAGATCGTACACTTGTAGTGAGCGTGGTGTAGCTGCACCGGACCGAGTAGCGGTACGACCCGCGGTGGATCGATATAGTCGGCTATCTTCTCTTTCAAGATACGCACGTTGTTTCGCTGACGTTCGTGCAAGAAGGGCAAGCCGCCCTGAATCGGGTTGGCTTTTTCCCAAGCGCGAATGACTTCGTCATCGCTCGGCGGATCCAAGGCGACCGTCGGGCCGCCCGGAGCTAGCGGCGGCAGAATCGGCGCCCGTTCGTAACGCTCGTGATTCCAGAATTCGTCTTCCTTCTTCTTTTGGAAGTAAGGGCTGACGGGGATCGGAATCCCGAACAAGCCGAAGTTGGTTCCCAACGCGAGACCAACACAGCCGGTGCTGCTCAGCGATGTGATCGCCATCACGGTGCAAAGTGCTGCCAGAGCCATCCTGTGCGACATGATAAATCCTCGAGAGCTGCCGTCGGTTTGCCGGGTTGTCGTGGGCATCGTCGTAGTCGATCTGCGTAATACCAACGCTGGCAAAATGCTGGTGCGTTGTTCCAAGGCTATTTATCGTGTGAAGCTGTAACGAACTTGCGGATTTTTCCGTTCGGGAAGGAAATTCCGGGGAAAGAGGCGGGAGGAGGGGCGAGGGACGAGGGACGGGAGGCGAGGAATAAGGCTAAAAGTGGCGCACAAGCGAGGATTTCGCTAGCAATGCATCTAATGCATCGCATTTCTCCCGCCTCTTGCATACCGCAGCGACCCGGGGCGATTGGCTGCCATCCCTTCGGGATGAGGCGGCGGTGACAGCGTGTGTGGCGGGCAAACGTCGGACGTAACACGACTATCTCAAAAAGCGATACTCAGCCGTGTTGCTCCCGCCAGGAAATTTCACCCTGCAACCCATCCTGAAACAGTGGCGCATCCTCGATCCTGAAAAGTTCGCCGCTGGGCTTTTGAATTTGCCATTTCCCCGAAGAGGCGAGGTCCCGATACGAATCAAATTCGGCTGCGTCTGCGCCAGCTTGAGAGCCTGACCGGGCGAACCAGTCGCGGCAAAACTCGATGAACTCGCGCAACCGCTTCGTTAATGCGTCACCACCGGCCGGCAAAGAGCATTGAAAGCAGCCGAACTGCGTTTCCTGATGCTCGGAGGCATCTTCAATCTCGCCAACGACAACGTTGTCAAACAATAGGAGAAGCTTCACACCAGGACCTCAGTTGATCGGTTTGATCACCTTCTTGATGAAGCTGACAAAGTCTGCGGTGGACTTTGACCATAGCATAGGGCGGTCGTCCGGCTCTTCGGAATATTCGTGGTTCCAATAGAGCACGGGATAACCTTTGGGCTTTGCGGGCTTCCGGAGGTCATAACAAAAGCAGCTTCCGCCCCAATCGCTGGCAAACGGAAGCACGGGGCCATCGGCCATGCCTTCGATGTAGGGCCGCATCTCAGCCAAATGACTGCCCAGGTCAAGATGATCCTTTCGGCCGACGCCATACAGCCGGATATAACCGACAACCCCACCGTTACCTTTCAGCAGGAATTCGCGATGCGCGTCAGGCAACGCGAAATCATGCTTGGCCTCGAAGGAGGCGATTGCTTTGGCAGTTGCCGGCTTTTCGAGTTGCGTGTCTTCATGTGCCAAAATCGCTGACCAGGCCTTCTCATCGAAATGAGACATTGGGATCTCCGCTCAAAAGATTGACCAATTCACCCACTAACCACCGCCTGGCCGCGATTCCCAAGTGGATTCAAACAACCGTTCTAGCTCCGCGACCGACGGCTCGAGTTCGCGCCATTCCTGGGGCATGTTGCACCACCAGACAATACGTGAGTTGCAGAAGAATTCACCAAACGCCAGTTCATAGGTGATTCCATCCAATCCCATCGGTGCTTCGGCGACCAGAAGGGGAATGCGGATGCTGCGAACCTGTGCCAGCAATGCTTCCAACTTCTCGGCGTCCAGCAACACCCAGCCAGATTCTAATGTTGGCTGGTAAGGTCGCGGATGCTTCTGCCGTTCCACGGGCGAACGCAAAGCCTCATGATCAACGTCCATTCGCCAGGTGGATCGAACCAGCCGCGTTTGCTTACCGTCCTCTCGAGAGAAGTAACTGACTACATCCCAACTCACGGGGTTGTCGAACGACGGCAGGATCAACAATTGACACACCGGCAGCGTGCGCCCTTCGATTAATAACCCAGTCCGCAGAGCGTCCGTCGCATACTGGCGAATGGCAGAGAACTCTTCCTGTTGCTCGTTGTCCACAAAGTGCTCCAAAGGCCAACGGATGCAGGCAACGAATTCAGCCGACGCGAAGGAGAGCATATCGGCCTCCAAGTGATCTAACAACGCAGCGACGCTGTCGCGGCGAGCGACCGGGAGGGCGAGGCTCCTGCCGAGCCGTTGAGGTAGACGCGCAATGGCTGCCGGCGCCTGCATTCGACCGGCGCGGCTCGGTGGGAGCCTCGCCCGCCTCGCCCTCCCAAGTAACCGTTCACGCTGGCAATGCAAGCATCGTGAACGCTCGGC